>JAJPXK010000058.1 GCA_021205485.1 Clostridia bacterium
ATATACATCTTTAGAGGGCGAAAAACAGACGTTAAGTCCGAGGATGCTGAATATTTTCCGCGAATGCGTCAAAAGCGTAAATTACGCCAACAACCTTATTATCGTAAAGACGATGAGCGGCAGCGGAGCTTCTGCGGGAATGTTTATAGACTCTATGCAGTCGGAAGAAATACTCGGCTGCGTCGCTGGCGACGACGCTGTGCTTGTTATAGTTGACAGCAACGAAAATACCCCCGCGATAGCCGAAAAGCTTAAAAGTTACCTCAATTAAAAATGCTTAACAGACTGGTTATTAAAAATATCGCGCTTATAGAAAACGCAGACATAGAATTTGACCCTAAGCTCAATATTTTGTCGGGCGAAACGGGCTCGGGCAAGTCGGTAATACTCGACTCGCTCAATTTTGTTTTAGGTTCAAAAGCCGATAAAAGCATGATAAGATACGGTGCAGATGAAGCTTCGGTCCGCGGAGAATTTACCGTGGAAAAAGATAGCCTTGCGGCCAAGGCCCTTGAAGAACTGGATATAGAGTTTGACGGCGAAGTTATAATTACCCGCAAGTACACGACCGACGGCAAGGGAAATATTAAAATCAATGGCAACACCGTTACTGCGGGTATGCTTAAAAGCGTTACAAAGTACCTTGTCGACGTGTACGGCCAAAGCGAACATTTTACCCTTTTAAGCGAAAATAATCAGCTTATTGTGCTTGACAGCCTCTGCGGAGCCGCGGCGGATGAGATTAAAGAAGACATTTCAAAGCTTATCGCCGAAAAAAAAGAGTGTGTAAAAAAGATAAAAACCCTCGGCGGCGACGGGGCGGAAAGGGCGAGGCGGCTTGATTTGCTCGCCTATCAGATAAAAGAGATTGAAGCGGCTTCGCTTATCGAAGGCGAGGACGAAGAACTTGCGGCAAAACAGAAAATTATCGACAATACCGAACGCATAGCCGAAGCTGTCGGCGGGGCGTTTTCCGCATTGCACAGCGACGGAGGATGCTCTGACGTAATTTCTTCCGCAAAAAGAATGATGGCCTCGATTTCTGATCTGCACAGCGATTATTCCGTTTTATGCGACAGGCTTGACGCGGTATACGCCGAAATTAACGATATAGCCGATACTTTATACGACATTTCGGACAGCCTTGACTTTGACGAAGACCAGGCGAGAAGCGTAGAAGAAAGGCTTGCCCTTATTAAGAACCTTAAAAAGAAGTACGGCGGGACAATAACTGACATTCTGAAGTTTTATGCGGATGCTTCAGAAGAATACGCCCTTATATCCGACAGCGAAAACGCTGTAGAAAAGTTGAACGGGCAAATTGCAAAAATTGACGATAAAATATATAGTCGCTGCCTTGAACTTACAGCCTTACGAAAAAAATACGCCAAAGATTTTTGCAATGACATAGAAAAACAGCTTAAAGACCTGAATATATCGGGCGCGAGGTTTGAAATACAGTTTTCGGAATACACCCGCGATAGCGTAAACCTAAACAGCCGAGACGGGTCTGACGATATTGAGTTTATGTTTTCGGCAAACGCGGGAGAACCGTTGAAGCCGCTCAACAAAGTTATAAGCGGCGGCGAACTCAGCCGTTTTATGCTTGCGTTAAAGACGTGTATGAAGGATATAAACGGCGTTTCAACCTATATTTTTGATGAAATTGACGCCGGAATAAGCGGAATCACCGCAAACAGCGTAGCCGAAAAGTTTAAATCCATAGCGGGCGGCACGCAGGTTATAGCTGTATCTCATCTGCCGCAGATTTGCGCCGCCGGCGATAAAAACTTCCTTATTTACAAATGCGAACAAGGCAAAAATACCGTTACGCACGTAAAGACGATTGAGGGCGACGAAAAAATAGCCGAAATTGTGCGTCTTACAGGCGGCACTGATTCCGCTGCGGCCCGCGAGCACGCCAAAGAGCTTATCGCAAAATATAAATAGCCGAAATAACAAAGTATAGAATTGCAAACCCTGCGCAAAATAATCTTATGTGTATAAGAAAAAAATTTATAAGCGGTCTGTTTGTAATTCTGTTTGCTTTTATATGCCTCTTTAACGTTGTTCCCTTTTCTGCCTATGCGGAAGGCGCTGAGCTGTATTTAGGGGGATTCCCTGCGGGATTTGTACTTAACACCACAACCGTTGAGGTGGTAGGCTTAAGCGAGGTTATGACTGAAAACGGGCTTGTTTGCCCCGGAAGGGAATGCGGCATACAGGCGGGCGACGTAATAGAAAAGATCAACGGAGCCGACATAAACAGCAGTACGGACGTAAATAACTGGATTACGCTTGAAAATACAGAGCTTAAAATTTCAATTTCACGCGGCGAAGAGCAATTTTGCGTTATAGCAAACCCCGTAAAAGATATCACGACGGGCAAAATGCGGCTCGGCATCCTTATTAAAGACAGTTTAAGCGGCGTAGGAACGGTAACTTATATAGATAAAACGGCGGGGAAGTTCGCCTCGTTAGGCCATCCGGTGACGGATGCTTCAAATAATATTATAGGAATTAACGGAGGCTGTATTTACGGCTGTATAATTTATGACGTTAAAAAAGGCGTGAGGGGAACCCCCGGCGAACTTAAAGGGGCGTTTGAGAGCAATAATATAATCGGCAAAGCATCCGTTAACACGTCTTGCGGGGTCTACGGAGAAATTTCTGCCGATTATGATACTTCAAAACTTATAAAGATAGAAAAAGGGAATATAGACGACGTTGTAATAGGCAAGGCGGAAATTTATTCCACAATAAATTCCAATGCAACAAAATGTTATGATATATCCATTGTAAAGGTGGATAAAACAAACAAAGACAACAGAAACTTCGTTATAAAAATAGACGATAAAGAACTTATTGACATGACGGGCGGAATAGTGCAGGGAATGAGCGGAAGCCCTATAGTGCAAAACGGCAAACTCATCGGGGCTGTGACTCACGTTTTTGTTAACGACCCTTCGAGAGGCTTTGGAATCTCTATAGAAAATATGATGAATGCTTATTGAATTTTTAAAGGACTTCAAATATATGAGGTCCTTATTTTTGACTTAAAATAATGTTATTATGTCTGACATAGTACATCGTAAATATGTAAAATCGGTATAAATTGATCTGTTTTTTTGAGAGTTGTATATTTTAACGCCGTATTTCAGATACTAACGGTATGAAAAAATTTTTATCCGCGTTATGCGTTTTATGTTTATTTTCAGGCGTTTCGCCTGCCCTTTCGGCTAAAGCGGAGGGCGATTTATCTTTAACTAAGGGCTGTAAAGCGGCCTATCTTATGGACTGCGATTCGGGTGAGTGTATATACAGTTTTAACGAAACTGACCGTATGCCTATAGCCAGCGTTTGCAAGGTTATGACATTAACGCTCTGTTTTGACGCTATAGAGGAAGGGAAAGCTTTTTTAGACGACGAGGTTACGATAAGTTCCAACGCGTCTGGCATGGGCGGCTCTCAGATATTTCTTGAAAACGGGTATTCTTACCCTTTGAACGAACTTATTAAAAGTATCGTAGTCTGCTCTGCAAACGACAGTTGCGTAGCCGTCGCAGAAAAAATATCGGGCAGCGAAGACCAGTTTGTCGCCGATATGAATCAGAAGGCTATGGATTTAGGTTGCAGCAACACTCTTTTTGCCAACTGTACGGGGCTTCCTAAAGAAACTCAATATTCCTGCGCCAGAGACGTAGCCGTAATGTTCGCAAACCTTATCCGCCATAAGGAGTATTTTGACTACAGCAAAATCTGGCTTGAGGATTTTTCTCACGGCAACGGAAGAACAACCTCGATGACAAATACAAATAAACTTATAAGAAGATACAATCCCTGCGACGGAGGCAAGACAGGTTTTACGGGCGAGGCGGGATTCTGCCTTGCGTCTACCGCGTTTAAGGATAATTTACGCCTTGTTTCGGTCGTTTTAGGGGCGGATACAAGCGAAGACAGATTTTCTTCGGCCGTAAGCATGTTCGACTATGGCTTTGCAAACTACAAAAATAAGATAATTCTTGATAAAAATGTAACGCTTAATGATGAATTTTGCCTTAAAGTCGGCAAAAAACAAAGCTATGCCGTGTACCCTGAACGAAACGCCTATTTATAATGCAAAAAAGGCGAAGACCGTGACGAAATTTTTGTAGTTTACGACGATAAGATAAAAGCCCCTGTAACAAAGGGGCAGTCTGTTGGCAGAATAGAAATTTACTGCGACAACGTTTTACGCGACACTGTGACGGTTGTCTCTGCCGAAGACGTGGAAAAAGCAGGCTTCGGCGACAATTTCAAGAGGATAGGGGACGGCTGGAGCCTATAGTAAAATTATAAATAATTTTAATTGCATTACTTTGTTTGACTATTTGGCCTTGTTTTGATAAAATAAAAGTGATATATAATTTTTGTTTTAAAGGGCTGAATATTATGAACGAAAGAGATACGTTAAAGATAAATTCCAAGGGGCATCTTGAAATAGGCGGCTGTGACTGTGTAGACCTCGACGAAAAATTCTGAACGCACCTTTACGTTTTTTATGAAAAATATAT
>JAJPXK010000129.1 GCA_021205485.1 Clostridia bacterium
GTATAATATTCTCACAAAATTAATTTTCAGGAGGGTTTTTATATGAAAACGGCCGATATTGTAATTTTAGAAAGCAGTGACGAATTTCTTGATGAGTTGAAAGCATTTTTTGACGAAAAACAAGAGTTCAACGTATGCGCGGTAACATCCAGCGGCAAAGACGGCATAGAGTACATAGAAAGGTATAAGCCTGATGTTGTTATTCTTAACCTTGTTTTAAGCGGCAGAGACGGGTTCAGCGTCCTTGATTACCTGCATACGCAAAAGCCCGAGTGTAAGGCTATAGTGATTTCTAACTTCTTTGACGAAAAGATAGTAAACACAGCTATAGCTCGCGGGGCTAAGTATTATTTTGCCAAACCTGTGGAGCCGCAGTGCGTCGCCGACAGGATTGAAGATTTACTGAACGATAAAACTCCGGATTATATGATTGCGCCGGACATACGCGACAAACGCCGTTCGGCGACATTGGACGAAAAGATAAGCAATATCTTTATTTCGATAGGGATACCGCCTCATATCAAAGGATATGTATACCTCAGAGAGGGCATTAAAATGGCGGTGGAAGATCCTTCGATAATAAACAAGGTCACAAAAGAACTTTATCCTAACATCGGCAAAAAGTTTGATACTTCCGCAAGCAAAGTAGAACGCGCAATCCGCCATGCGATAGAAGTAGCCTGGAACAGGGGCAGGGTAGACGCAATCAACGCCATTTTCGGGGCGAGAGTCTACATTGGCAACGAACGCCCTACAAACAGCGAATTTATAGCCCTGGTTGCAGATAAGCTTTTACTTGAAGAATTATTATGACGTGAAACTTAATAGTAAAAATAAGGCAGGCAAAACCTGCCTTATTTTTTTGTAAAACAAAAAGAGCTGTTATTTTAATAAAACAGCTCTTTTCTTTGGTGCCGCTGGTCGGGGTCGAACCGACACGGTATCACTACCACCAGATTTTGAGTCTGGCGCGTCTGCCAATTCCACCACATCGGCAAAGCTATTAAATTATATTATATCTTCCCGAAAAAATCAAGCATTTTAAAGCTTTTAGCAAAATACTGCGATACAAATTTAAATAATTGTCTTGACGAAACGTCATTTTGTGATATAATTAATTAGTAGAAATCTACGGCGGTGTTATTATGAAAGATAAGCAGAAGAAGGATAATCCTAAAAAAAATAAAATAATGGATATAATAACAATCATCTTGCTTGTGCTTTTGGTAGCCGTCGGCATTGCCGAAGTGGTAACTTACTACGTTTACCGCGACACAGACGACGACCAGAACCAAGAGGAAACTTACATTAGTTATTGCTTGCAACAGTAATTTTAAGACAGGTTTACGCCTGTCTTTTTTATATGGCAAATTAATCGCGTAATCTTTTTAAATTATTGATTTTATTTGCGTTAAGTGGTAAACTTATATTATGGAAAAGTTAGTTCTTATAGACGGCAACAGTCTTTTAAACCGCGCATTTTATGCGACGCCTGTATTTTCGACCAAAGACGGCAAACCTACAAACGCAATTTTCGGGTTTACCAAGCTTTTATTAAAAATTTTATCCGACCTTAAGCCCGAATATCTTGTTATAGCGTTCGACCTTAAGGCGCCGACGTTCCGCCATAAGATGTATGACGGCTATAAAGCGACCCGCAAAGGAATGCCTGAAGAACTTGCGGCGCAGGTAGAGCCTCTGAAAAGTCTGCTTGCGGAAATGAACGTGGCGATGTGTTCTTGCGAAGGGTACGAGGCCGACGATATCATAGGCACGCTCTCGGCGAGATTTAACGTTCATTCCTATATTTATACGGGCGATAGAGACAGTTATCAGCTTGTCGACGATAAAACGGACGTATACTTTACCAAAAGAGGCGTTACCGACCTTTTAAAACTGAATAAAGACAATTTTAAGGAAGAGGTAGGCCTTGAACCCTGGCAGATAATTGATTTAAAATCGCTTATGGGCGACAGCTCGGATAATATCCCCGGTATAACAGGCATAGGCGAGAAGACGGCCCGCGACCTTATTTCGCGTTTCGGCAGTCTTGACGGGGTTTACAGCCATACAGACGAACTTAAAGGGGGATTAAAGTCTAAAATTGAAAACGGCAAAGAGATGGCCTACCTGTCGTATACGATCGCAAAAATCGACCGCGACAGCCCTATAGAAGTTAACCTTGCAGAATGTAAATCGCCGAATAAATTTTCGCCGTCGGTAAAGAAGATTTTTATGGACTTTGAGTTTAAATCGCTTATAAAACCCGATTTATTTGAAGAGGCCTCCGAAGCGACGTTTGCGGACAGCGACGTCGTATATCCCGGAAAAATCGAAAACGTCGACTATGATAAGCTGAAAAAACTTTTATCCGAATGTGAACAGGCGGCTGTGGTTGCTGAAAAGAATTGTACGCATATCTTTGCCAAAGGCAACGAATACGTAATAAAGTTATCGGAAGACCTTTTTAACGAAGGGCTGGTCTACGGCGATTATATAGATATTCTGAATACAGTTTTTGACGAAAATCACACCGTGATTCTTTACGACTGTAAATCTGTTTTACATCTTTCAGATGAATTAAATGTTGATTTCAGGTGTAATTTTGAAGATTTATCGGTAGTCAAATATCTTTGCGACGTGCCTTCCGCAGGGCAGAATCTAAAGACGGTCTGCGAAGAAAATTTACTCGATTATTCTTTTTCCGCCTTTTGTTTATATAAGCTATATAACGAATATAAGCAAAAACTCGCCTTGACGGGGTGCGAAAAGTTATATGAAGAAATCGAAAAGCCTTTGATAAAAATACTCTACAATATGGAGAAACAGGGCGTAAGGGTAAGCAAAAGCGAGCTTGACAACCTTACGCAAAAATATGGCCGCATAATAAACGAACTTACCGCTGAAATATACAGCGATTGCGGCTGCGAGTTCAATATCAATTCGCCCGCTCAGCTCGGCAATGTTCTGTTTGAAAAACTCGGCCTTAAATCGGGCAAAAAGGGCAAGAACGGCAAATACTCAACCAACGCTGAAATTCTTGAAAAACTTGCCGACGACAACCCCGTAGTCGCAAAAATATTAAAGTACAGGCAGTACCAGAAGCTTTTATCTACGTATTTAGACGGTTTTAAGCCGTTTATTACCGATAAAAATATGGTCCATACGACTTATAACCAGACGATAACCACAACGGGGAGGCTTTCAAGCGCCAATCCTAACCTGCAGAATATCCCTATACGAGAAGACGAAGGCAGGGAACTCAGAAAGATATTTATTCCCCGCGAAGGCAACGTATTTATCGACGCCGACTATTCACAGATCGAACTCAGGCTTTTAGCTCATTTTTCGGGCTGCAAAGAGCTGATTGAAGCATACAATTCAGGGCAGGATATCCATTCGCTTACAGCATCGCAGGTTTTCGGTGTAGATATAAATGACGTTACGCCTAAAATGAGGAGGGAGGCTAAGGCGGTAAACTTTGGCATTATTTACGGCATAAGCGATTTCGGCCTTTCCAAAAACCTTAAAATACCTTACGCTACGGCCAAGGAATATATAGAGAAGTATTTTGCGACGTACAGCTCGGTAAAAGACTATATGAACGCCAACGTAGAATATGCCAAGGAACACGGCTATGTGTGTACGCTTACGGGCAGAAGAAGAATAATACCCGAAATTAAGTCGCCTAACGCAAATTTAAGGCAGTTCGGCGAACGCGCCGCGATGAATATGCCGCTGCAGGGCTCAAGCGCCGATATAATAAAAATAGCGATGATAGGCGTTGACAGACGGCTTAAAAAAGAGGGTATGCAAAGCAAACTTATTTTGCAGGTGCATGACGAACTTGTGCTTGACTGCCCCGAGTCTGAAGCTGAAAAAGCAGGCGAAATTTTAAAGTACGAAATGGAGAACGCCGTAAAACTTTCGGTGCCGATGACGGTAGAAGTACACTGCGGCAAAAACTGGTATGACGCAAAATAAAAAAATTATCGCGGTAACGGGCGGGATAGGCAGCGGGAAAAGCACAGCATGCCGTATTTTAAGTGATTTAAGTTATCCTGTTTTTTCCTGCGACGAAGTATATTGCGAACTATTAGAAAATAAAGACTTTATCAAAAAGTTAGAGGACGGCCTTGGCAAAGTGACGGGGGAGGACGGGCTCCTTGACCGCAAGGCGTTATCCGCAAAAGTATTTTCCGATAAAGAAGTTAAAAAGACGTTAGAAAGCATTTCTCATCCGGCGATTATGGAACAACTTCTTGCAAAGGCAAAACTTGCACAAAGCGATTTGGTCTTTTGCGAAGTGCCTTTATTGTTTGAAAACGGCTACGAAGATCTTTTTGACGACGTAATTGTAATTATGCGTCCTTTAAAAGAAAGGATAGAAGCCGTTGAAAAGAGGAGCGGACTTTCTGAAAAAGAAGTTTTAAATAGAATCGCTTCGCAGTACGACTACTCAAAAGTAGAAGAGAAAAGCTATAAAATAGTCTATAATAACGGCAATATTGACAGTTTACAC
>JAJPXK010000231.1 GCA_021205485.1 Clostridia bacterium
GATGCAAAGGCCGTTTTATTTAAGCCGGAAGACCTGCCCTTATGGCCGCGACTTTGTGTTCCGAGGGGAGGCGGAAGGTACAAAGCTTTATTTTCCTTTTGTCTTTTAAAGGAATTTATTTGCTGTACGCTTTTTGTTTTCTCTTAAAACAAAAGGCGATTTTTTTATAAAGGAGAATTTATTATGAAAAAGAAGTTTCTGGCATTGATTTTTGCGGCGTTCGCCGCATTCAGCGTCGCGGCGTTCGCTGCCTGCGACGAAGAAGACGACGAGGAAAAAACTACAATCGTCTTCGGAACCGAAGGTTCGGTCGTTTCTGTTCAGGCGTTCGCTTTCACGGCGACAGAGTCCGTTCTGAGCATGGACGAAAGCACCTCGGTATACGATTATCTGTCCGCTTTGCAGGAGGCGGGGATGATAACTTTTGAAGGCTACGAAAGCAGCTACGGCTATTACATAACCTCGGTAAACGGCATCGAAGAACAGTCGGAATACAACTCTGACTACACGTCGGGAAGCGGCTGGTCGTGGATGATATACACAAGCCTTTACGAACTTGACGGAGTTACATACGCCACAAACGAATACGGCGAATTTTCTTACGGCGGGATAGGCATGGGCCAGGCCTCTTACGGAGTTTCGTATCTTCCCTGCGTGGCGGGTTATTCTTACGCCCTGATATACGAGGCATGGAGCTACTGAATATAACCTATGAATAAACCATACGGCGGAAAAAATTCATCGGCAAAGGAAATCGCGTATTCGGCTGTGATGGCCGCCCTTTTGATAGGCGGCCAGTTTGTATTTTCTAACGTGGTAGGCGTAGAGGTGGTAACTGTGCTTTTATGCTGTTTTTCCTTTGTGTTCGGCAAAAGGGCGGGGGTGCTTTCGGCCGCCGCCTTTGCGCTTTTACGCTGTTTTATATATGGTTTTTACCCCGACGTAATTGCGTTATATCTTATATACTACCCGCTGTTTGCCTTTATTTTCGGCAGCTTAGGTAGCGTGAAAGAGCAGTCGTGGCAAAAATTTCCCGTGTGGAGCGTTGTATTGGTAAACGCGATGCTTGCCGTCGTAATGGTATTCTGCGGGCTTTTCGCGGCGACGGACATTTTGAAAATTTCCCGCCTGGCGAAAGGCATGGTTGTCACCCTTTTATGGGTGATATTCGCCCTCGCGGCGGCCCTTGCTGCGGTGTTCGATACGCTATATATTCTGCGCAGAGCGGGCAAGCTTAACTCGCCCGATACGTTAAAGCTTGTTCTGGTGACGGCCGTCGCCGCAGTTTGCACTATATGCTTTACCCTTTTAAGCGACGTTTTAACGCCGCTCTTTTACGGCTGGGGTTTTTCATCTGTTACAACGGCGACTTTTTTTTACAGCTCTTTTATAGCCCTCGCCCCGCAGACGGTGTGTACTATAGTCACCGTAGGCGCAATGTTTTTGCCGCTGACGTCGATATTCAAAAAGATAAAAAGGTAATTGCCCCCGATATATGCCTCAATTAACTGCGTTTTTTGAGGCAAAGCCAAGGGGATTGAGACAGGCCGTTTAATATAAATTTCACATATTTTATATCCTTTCGCCGTTGACAAAAAAGGCTTTCCGTGTTACTATATATACTAAGAACATAATCGGGTAGTTTGCTACCTTCTGGCAGAGACTGTAAATGAAAACGACGTTCAAGGATAAATTAAAGGAATCTATTTCAAGTATCATCCCTATCGCGGCGATAATTATCGTGCTTTCGGTTGTTTTAGGGATAGATACTTATTCTTTTGTCCTTTTTATAGTAGGCTGCGTCCTTCTTATTTTAGGCCTTTCGGGCTTTAACATGGGCGCCGATATGTCTATGCTGGTAATGGGCGAAAAGGTAGGCTCGGTGCTTACGCATTCCCGCAAAGTCTGGCTGATCGCTTTAATCTCCTTTGTGATAGGACTTATTGTCACCGTGGCCGAGCCCGATCTGCAGATACTCGCGGGGTACCTTTCGGATTCTATAAACAACTGGATTTTAATAATCACGGTGGCGGTAGGCGTAGGTATATTTCTTATGATAGCCATGCTTCGCATTGTGTTTAAGGTGCGGCTTTCGCTCCTTCTTATCATATTTTACGTCATAGCGTTTTTGCTCGCGTTTTTCTTTGTGGACCCGAGTTTCTGGGCCATAGCTTTTGATGCGGGCGGCGTAACCACCGGTCCTATGACCGTTCCGTTTATAATGTCTCTCGGCGTCGGCGTCGCGTCTATCCGAAGCGATAAAGAGGGCAAGGACGACTCATTCGGCCTTGTCGCCCTCTCCAGCACCGGCCCGGTTATAGCCGTAATGATTTTAGGCATCATATCCGGTTCAAGCAACCTTACATATACCGTGGCCGAAAGTTCGGTTACATCGGGTACTTTAAACGACGTCTGCGTAGACTTTTTGTATGGCTTAGCCGAATACGCCGAAGAGGTTGCCATAGCCATAGCGCCTATCGTGGCGTTTTTTGTAATATTCCAGATAGTTACCCGTTCCTTCCATAAAAGGCAGGTTTTGAAGATAGTTTTAGGCCTGGTTATAACCTTTGTAGGGCTGGTATTGTTCCTTACGGGCGCAAACGTAGGCTTCGCCCCTATGGGCACTTTGATAGGGCGGGAGCTCGGCTCGGTATTAGACGGCTGGCTGCTTATCCCCGTAGGAATGATAGTCGGCTACTTTGTTGTCTCCGCCGAGCCCGCCGTACACGTTTTGAATAAACAGGTAGAAAAAGTAAGCGCGGGCGCCATAAAGGCGAGGTCTATGAAGCTTGCTTTGAGCATATCCGTATGCTGCGCGTTAGGGCTCGCCATGCTCAGGGTGATAACGGGCATAAGCATTATGTATATACTTGTCCCCGGCTACGCCATAGCTCTTTTATTGACGTTCTTTTCGCCTAAGCTTTTTACGGGCATCGCGTTCGACTCCGGCGGCGTGGCGTCCGGCGCGATGGTGTCGGCGTTTGTTATACCTATGGCGATAGGCGCTTGCGGCGTATTAAACGGCGAGGCTGCCTCTACGGCCATTATGACGGACGCTTTCGGCTGTGTGGCGTTCGTCGCGATGATGCCCCTTATCACAATACAGATATTCGGCATTGTATACAGGCATAAGACGGCAAAAATAAAGCGTACCTTCCTCACCGTAGAGGACAGAGTTCTGCTCTACGAGGTGGACTGATATGCTTAAGAGAAAGAAAAAGACAGAGGTAGTTTCTGAGAGCCCCGAAGCCAAGGCCGTACATGTGCAGGCGAAAACGGGGGGCCGCCTTAACAGATCCAAGCTTTTAATAAGCGTTGTAAACAGGGGAGACGACGAAGTTTTATCCGAACTTTTAAACGACTATTCCGTCGCCCTTTCCTTTTCTGTAATGGGCAAAGGCACGGCCCGCAGCGCCGTGCTTACATACCTCGGCATAGGCACAAGCGAAAAGGCCGTGATGTTTTCGCTCATCCCCGAAAGCGACGAGGAAGAGATTTTAAACCGCATAAGAACGAGGATGGAATTATACCTTGTAGGCAGGGGAATATCGTTCACCATACCCCTTTCCGCCGTGTCTGAAATTGTGGCGGGGGGAATTTCTGCGGCGGCTGCCGCGAAGTCGGTTGATTGGAGAAAGACAATGAAGGATGACGACCGTAAATACGATTTGATAGTGGCTACCGTGGCGGCGGGCTACGTAGACGAAGCGATGGAGGCGGCCCGCAACGCGGGGGCGGCTGGCGGCACAATACTTTCCGCCCGTTCGGTAAACAACGCCAAGGCCTCGCAGTTTATAGGCATCTCTTTAAGGGAAGAGACAGATATGCTCCTGATCCTCTCGCAGAGGTCTGGCAAAGAGGCCATAATGAACGCCATTATGCAGAGTTCGGGCTTAAAGACCGAGGCGGGCGGCATACTCTATTCAATACCCGTAGACCGCACCGTAGGCGTAGGCGGCTCCGCGAGCGATCCCGAAAAGGCCAAGGGCGAAGAAAGCAAATAAAAAATAACAGGCGGAGTTGAATTTCTCCGCCTGTAAATTTACTTTTTGTTTTCGTCGGGGTCGACAGACGTCTCAGAGTCTATAAAGTACTCTATCTCGGGGTTGGCTTCCATCAGGGCGTCGATAAAACTTTCGTACCACTCGGGTTTTACCACGATCATCATATAATTTTCGTTTTTAAACGTGACGCACAGCTTGCTAGTCTTTCTATCGAGGGAAATTTCCTTTATGTCGTCTATATTGTACTTGCTCTTTATAAAGCCGAAGTTTGTGCAAAACTCTTTGTCCTTTATGGTGTAATTTGAGTGAGCCAGAAGCGAGATAAGTATTACAAATAGCGCCACGGTTACAAAAAACATAAGTACGTATCTTATTATTGTAAGCGACTGCACCGCCGACTGCGAAAGCCCTACGGCGATTACGTTGTAAAGGTTCAGGCAAAAGCCCGCCACGCACAGGGCGAGGCATACGTAGATAAGTATAGTTA
>JAJPXK010000219.1 GCA_021205485.1 Clostridia bacterium
ATATAATTGTAAATAAGGGGCGCGGCCTGTTTTTTGACTTGCTCCTTATCAATCTTAAAAGCGTCTGTGGCGCGGGGAGATTTATTATGGCAAACAACGGCGGAGGCGGCGGAAAATTCATCACCGGGTTTCTTTGCTTTATACTTGGTTTTATCATATGCATAGTTGCGGAAATCGCAGTTATAGGCGGCGGCGTGTACTGGCTGTATTCGTCTGACCTTGAAAGCATTTTCAGCACTCTCGGCATAGAAAATACCGAAGACGACGGCAGCGGCAATACCAAGTACATATATGTAAATACAGGCGATTACGCTACGGTGTCAGACCTTGTTTCTGCCCTTATGGGCCTCGCCGACAAAGAGACGAGCGAACTCCGCATAGACGATATCGAAGATATTTTGCCTATAGCCGATACCTTGGTGGATACCGTGTACGAGACGGTCGCAAGCGTGCTTGAGCTGGACGTAGACGAGGTTTACGCTCAGATAGACGAAGACACGCTTAAAAGTACGCCTTTCGGCGAGCTTTTAGACTACGTTTTAGACTGCGTATACGGCTTTGAAATTACTGTCATCACCAACCTTGCGAATATAGACGTGGAATCGAGCAAATTATACCTCGCTCTGGTTTACGGCAGCGAGGCCGAAACGGTAACGGTAAACGGTATGCCGTACGTGCTTTTCTATGACAGCTTTACCTACGACGAAAGCGCAGATACATACAGCCGCTTTGCCTACGACGATAACCGCAACGAAGTTTACGACGGCGTAACGTTGAGCAGCGCGGCAAATTCTGAATATATAGATTATCTTTATTCCTCCACAGGCAGCTATAAACTTTACTACTATTTCGCCGACAACGGTACGGCCTACGTGGTAACGCGCGACAAGGGAACGTTCACCCCGGCCGAAACTATAGGAGGCGAGGCGGTAGAATATACCATCACCCCGCTTATCCCCGTATGCACTGGCGCGTACGTGGCGATAGAGGCGGGCGGCTATACAACATACTACTATATTTCCTCCGCGAGGACTATAGGCGACGTTGTAAACGGCCTGGATAACGTGCTTTACGATATCTATATCACCGATCTGATAGAGGACGAAACTCTCAACGATATATTTGACGGAATTTCTATCGGCGACCTTATGAATGGCGGCGATATAGCGTCTACGCTGATGGATAATATCTACCTTACCGACTTCCTCGGCGACGACGCGGACGACCTTCTGTATGATATATTCGAAGGCAAGTCGTTAGGCGATATAATGAACAGCGACGACGTTGTAAACGACCTGTTCGGCGATGTATACGTTACCGATATGTTAGGCGATAACCCCGACCAGATGATGGTTGATATCTTTGAAGGCGTAACCGTAAGCCAGCTTTTAAACGGCGAGTTTGAAATATTGCTCTCCGACGTATTAGGCGATATATCCGTAAGCAGCGACTCCGCGGCGATAATGATGTACCTATCCTACGGCGTAAGCGGCCTTACAGACACAAATACAACAAAAACTTTAAACGGCGAAACTTACAGCGTCTATACGGCTACATATAATACGCTCGGTACAGACGACGCCAACGGCGAAAACGATATTTATCCCGTTTACGTGCTTGTAGACGATAGCGGCGACATAGCGAGCGTCTACACCGACGACACCTACACGACGGAAATTACAGGTACTTCTGTAAACGACGTTTCCGCCCGCATGGACGGGTTGATGAACGACCTTACCATAGGCGAAATTACCGACCTCGGCACGGGCGCCCTCGCAGACAAACTTTCTGGCTACAAGATAAGCGAACTCAGCAATCTTATGGATGAACTCTATCTGTCTGACGTGATAGAGGAAGTTTCAACAACAGGCGACTCCGCGGCGATAATGATGTATATCGTCTACGGTATTACGGGTATTTCGGGTTCTTGCACAGAGGATGCCGAAGGCAATTATATCTTTACCGCGACATATCACGACTACGACGGCAACTCATACGATGCAACCGTTGTTACGACCAAGACTCAGGAAGACGACGGCTCGGGTATCCTTGTAGACGTGTACACCATAACAAAGGTAACTTATGATAACGCAGGAGTAGAGACGGCGGCTGTAACTAAGGTAAACGACGTTTCCGCCCGTATGGACGGAATGATGACCGACCTTACAATAGGCGAGATAGCCCCGAGCGTCGCCAATTCTTCAAGCCCTATAGCCGCGAAACTTGCAGACGTAACTATAGACGGCTTAGGCGACTTCCTTGAAACCCTCACCCTCGCCGACGCTATAGGCGAAGTTGAAATAGAGGGCGATTCGGCCACGATAATGATGTATGTTGTGTACGGCATAAGCGACCTTACTGAAAATAACGGCGTTTACACCGCGACATATAATAAATACAGCGATAGTGACGACAACGCTTCATACGACGGCCAGACCGTCTATGTGAACGTAGAAACCAATAGCTCCGGCAAAGAGGTAATTACAGGCGTCTACGCCGACACCGCTTACACGACGGAAATTACGGGCACACCTGTAAACAATGTATCCGACCGTATGAACGGCGTTATGGATATACTTACCCTCGCCGACGTGATTGACGATGTAGACAGCTCCTCCGTAATAATGACCTATCTGGTATACGGCTTAAGCGATGTTGATACTACGGCGTGCACTGCGGTTTACCATACGTACGGGGCAGACGCGACAGAAGATCCCGCATACGACTACAACGGGCAGACTGTTTACATTACCGTAGAAAACGGCAATATTACGGGAGTATATGCAGACAGCGGCCATACAACGGCATTAAAAGCAACGCCCGTCGCAAACGCTTCAGACCGTATAGACGGCGTAATGAACGACCTTACAATCGGCGACCTTGTGCCTAGCCTTGCAAACTCTACAAGCAACATAAACAAGAAAATAGCTGCAAGCACTATAAACGGCATTACCGACGTAATAGACACCCTTACCATAGTTGACGCCATCGGCGATGTTTCAACAGAAGGCGATTCCGCCGCGATAATGATGTATCTTTCCTACGGCATAAGCGGCCTCAGCGAAACAAGCATCGGTACGGCGACGGTAGAGGGCGTAACTTACAATGTTTACACGGCTAAATATAATTCGCTCGGCGCTGAAGATACAAACAGCCAAAGCGATATAGATACCGTTTACGTGCTTGTGGACACTGACGACGACATTTACGGCGTATATACAGACAATACCTACGAAACGGCTATATCGGCGACGCTTATCAACGACGTATCTGGCCGCATAGGCGGCGTTATGGACGATTTAACCATAGGCGACCTTATGGATACTTCAGGCAGCGTCTTCCTGAACGCCCTGTCCGATTCAACCATCAGCGGCCTTCCCGACGCCATATCTGACCTTGGCATACAGGAAGTATTCTACGAGAATATTTATTCAACAGCTACCGCTTTGAGCAGCGGAAGTACAACCGCTACGTTAGACAATGGAACTTCGGTAACGATAGAGGAATATAAAAAGGTTGTTTACCAGAGCATATCCTCTTTAAGCGGTACGTATTATCTGTACAAGACAACAACTGTTATTGATAAAAGTACCAATACAACAAGTACCAGTGTAACAACAAGCTTTGTTTTATATGACAATAGCGGCAACGATATTGAAGATTACGCAAGCGGCGCAAATGACAGTTCAGAAACTATAAGCAAAGTGACTACCAATATTGAGTATACTGTTTACTGGTGCGCGTCGGGCGGCTCGACCTTATACGAGGTGGTATACTTCAATTCCGCATACCTGTATTTTGACAGCGAGCTGGATTATGTAGGCACAAACGGCCACTTATCGGCTTACAGCGACTTTACGAGCAGTGCAAACTACACAAGCGGAGATATACTCTATACCTACGGCAAGGCTGCGGGCGTATGGTACTTTATGGTTTACAACAGCAATTCAGGTTGCAAGGTTAAGTATTCGGTAGACGCTATGGATTCGCTTATCCAAAACGCCACTACAAATATCGGCGACGCCACGCTGAATGATTTATTTGACGCGGGCATACTTACCGACGACAGCGGCAATGTAAGCAGTAACCTTGATACTACTATCAGCCAAGAAACTTTAAATGCCATTTATGGAACGACGAGCAATCCTACGCCGTATAGCTCAGATAAAACCCTCGGCGATTTAAATATCAGCGAGGCTATGGACGTTCTTGTTTATATACTTAATGCTTATAATACATTGTTGCAGAGCCAGACGACCCCTTAAAAATTCCAACAAAAATTATTCCAAGGCGTTGCCATACGGCAACGCCTTGGCTTTTATGGTTTGAAATAAGGTCGGAAGGAGATTCTTCGGCTATGCCCTTACGGGCTTCGCTCAGAATGACAGAAGAACGCTCCTCAGGATGACGGGCTAAAAAGCGGCAAATAAGCAAATGTCATTGCGAGCGGACTCTACCGCGTGGCAATCCCGCCCGAACGGGCGACCAGCA
>JAJPXK010000115.1:0-578 GCA_021205485.1 Clostridia bacterium
ATTCTTTTACTGCTTGACATAATATACATTTTTTTTGTATAATAAAGGGGCAACTTAAGTTGCTGCGACAGGGGCATACCTTGGCGGTTTAGCCTTTCAGAGGATGGTGACATAAACTTTCCGAGGGAGGTGATTTTATGGATTTAGATCTTATAATATCTCTGCTGAATTTTTTAGTAGAAATTAATGTTATATCTTCTTTTAAGGTTACGAAAAATCAAATCGTAATCAATCACATAAAAAAATAGCCGCCTATGTGTTAGAAGCTTGGCGGCTATTTTAGCTAAAAACCAAGGCTGACCGTTTAGGTACTGCCCTTGTTGTATTTTTATTATATAGCAAAATTATTCAAATGTCAACAGTCTGGTAAAAATATTATTTTGACCGCTTTAATTTTATCGCAGACGGAGCTTCCTTTTTAATCGGAAAAGAAGTCGTCTTTGTTGAGTTTTTCGCGGGCTTTTTCTATCGCCCGTTTTTCTATGCGGGAGATATACGAACGGGAGATGCCGAGCTTTTTTGCGACCTCCCGCTGCGGCACCGGAATACCGCCGTCCAGCCCGTACCGCATACAGATT
>JAJPXK010000115.1:588-3783 GCA_021205485.1 Clostridia bacterium
CCCTTTCGGTTAAAATGCCCTTTAAAAGCTTTACAAACTTCTCCCTCTGGATAGACTGCTCCACGCGGGCGAAAACGCTGTCCTCTTTTTCGGCGAGAAGGTCTATCAAAGTAAGTTCGTTTCCATCTTTATCCACCCCTACGGGCTCTGAAAGAGACACATTGTTTTTATGCTTTTTTCCCGAACGGATGAGCATTAAAATCTCGTTTTCTATACACCTCGCGGTGTAAGTGGCAAGCTGCGTGCCCTTGCCCTCCTGATAGGTGTTTATCGCCTTGATAAGGCCAATGGAGCCTACCGAAAGAAGGTCGTCGGTTTCCGCGGCGCCCGAATATTTTTTTGCTATATGAGCCACAAGCCGCATATTGTGCTTTACGAGAATATTTTTTGCCTCGGCGTCGCCCTGCCTCGCGAGTTTTAAGTACTTTTTTTCTTCCTCTGAGGAGAGAGGACGAGGGAACGAACCTTTGCCGTTTTGCACAGCCCCCGTAAAGAAAAATATTTTTGTAAACAGCAAACCAAGCAGATCTAAAAACATATTTTACCCCTTTTTTAGTAGCATATGTTTTGGACGGGTTGTACTATTCGCAAAAAATATCGCCGCAGAAAATTTCTGCGGCGAAGCGTGTTTATAGCTGTTTTATTATGCGATTCTGCCTTCCTTTAAGGAAGAAAGATATTCCTTTGCCTCGTTTTCGGCGTTGGTTATCGCGCTGTTTAAGGCGTTTTCAAGGCCGGAAAGCGTGCTGTTTATTGTTTCAAGCATGCTGTTTACCGTGGCGAGGTCGGTTTCGGAAAGGTCCGTCTTCATAGTTTCAAGCGTTTCGTCCGCGCGGGCTCCTATAGTTTCCAAAGCGGCGTAAGCGGCAGCCTCAGGCTCTTTGCCGTCGAGGGCGGCGGAAAGTTCTGTTACAAGGGAATTAAATTCGCTGACGTATTCCGAGGCGACTACAGACGCATATTCGGGTATGCAGGAAGTAAGGTTTTCGCAAAGCTCGGAAAAAGCTTCTTTATACTCCTGAGAGACGCTCTCGTCTATGGTATCGGCGAACGCCTGAACTTCAGCCATCAACGCCTGGATTGTCTCCTCGGCGGCGGCCCTCTCTTCGGCGGTCATATTTTTGATATAGCTGTCAAGATAGTCGTTGAGTTCGGCGAAAGTTGATACGCCTTCAAGGCTTTCAACGCCTAAAGCTTCGGCGACGGCCGCAAGCACGCTCGCGGGCACAGCCGTCTGCTCGGCGAGGCTTTCAACTTCTTCTACGGCGAGAAGGGCCGTATCGAGTACGCCGTACGCGCCCGTATACATTGTGTATAAAAGACCGTAGTTTACTTCATACTGGCGATTGCCCGTCAAGATATGTACCAAATCCGCCGTATAGGGTATGCACCATACCGAGGCGAGGGCGGAATTTTTTGCGTTATAGTAAGCGCTCTGCGCCACCCTTACAGCCGAGTTGTACGCCGCTGTGGCGTAAGGTTCCAATTGGCTTGCGGCGGTGTTTATTATGGCGATAAGTTCTTCTGTATCCATCTCAGCCGCGGCGGAAATTGTAAGAGTGTTGTCTACGCTCTGCGCCTCAAGGATAAGGCTGAGTTCGGCGACGCTTAAATCGAGGTTGTACTCTGCGTTGATTTTGTCAAGTTCCCTCTGAAGGGTAAACGTGCCTTCGGAAGAGATGTTTACGTCTATCCCCTCTTCTTCGGCGCTGGCCGTAAATGACGCCGTGGCGGAAGCGATAATTTCGTCGGCGTCGGCCTCGCCCTCTACAAGGATGTCAACGCCGTAGTTGCCGTCGTTTATGTAGTTCATCTCCACAGACAGATCTGCGATTTTCGCAAGGGCGTCTTCTACGCTTAAGCCCGTAAGATCTTCCTCGTACAGAAGAACCTGAGCGTCCTCGTTCGCGGCGTAAACAGAAAGAACTTTGTCGTTTTTATCCAGCGAAAGGGAAATTGAGGGGTTAACGTCTACCGAAACGTAAGAGACGGCTTCGTCTTTGGTCGATGTGTCGCACGCGGACGCGAGCGAACCCGCCATAGCGAGTACCACGCAGCAGGCGCCGACGCGTATAATTGATTTTTTCATAAAAAACCTCCGATATATTATCTACGTTTATTAAACGTATTTGTATTTGGTTTTATTGGCAGATTTTAAAAATTTTTTTACATTCCTATTCTGAGTAAAAACTCGGCGTAAGAGTCGCTGTCTATAGAGTTTTGAGAGAGGCTTTCGTATACGCTTTCATACCTCTGGATTACCGCCTCGGCGCGGCTTGCAAGCAGGCTGTAGGCGTTGTCTAACAAAGTTTCGGCGCTGCTTACAACGCCCTCTATTGTATCCTCTATAATGTCGGCCAGCGAACCGAGAAATTCAGTCCCTATAAAGGCGTAGCAGTTAAATCTCAGGGTGAAATTTTTTATGCCGCCGAAGTTATCCGCCGTTATGCCTTCCAAAAGCAGGGCGCGGAGTTCCTCTACGTCGTCATCGCCTAAGAGGGTGAAATAACTGCCCTCGTCGTACTTTGACAGAGCTTCCGCAAGCAGTTCCTCTATATAGGAATAGGCGTACTGCGTAACAAGGTCGGCGAGGTCTTCAGTTTCCTCAATCCTCTCGCAGTAAAAAGTATTTGCTTCGGCGAGGCTTTTCGCGGCCTCGCTTGCGGCTGAGGACGCCGCGGACGAGACGTCGGCGTACAGATATAAGCCCTTTTCGCAGAAGTACGAAGTCACGGCCGAGGAAAGCTTATCTGCGAGCGAGCCGTTTTGCTTTTCGCCCTCAACGGTTATTGTTACCTTGTTGTAGCTTCCGCCGCTGCCGTCGCTTGCAAGGTCAAAATAACCGAGTTTTGCCGCACGTTCGGTTATAGCCGCCGCCGCGTCGGCGCAAGAAAGGCCTACAACCGTTTCGGCAAAGCCGTCGCAAAGCACAAGGTCGCCGTCGGCGTTGCCGCTTACGACGCTTACAACGTTATAATCTTCGTCTAAAACACACTCAACTTCGGGATTTATCTGTATGCTCATAACCGAGTAGCTTTTTGAGGACGTAAGGGCGAATACAAGGCTGAAAGCCAGTATACATATCAGAACAAACGCCGTGGCAACAGCGATTATGCGACTATGGATACCTGTATTTACAACTCCGCCGCCCGCCGCTTCAGCCGCAGGAACACACTCCGCCTGAGCGTAGCCATT
>JAJPXK010000115.1:3793-4452 GCA_021205485.1 Clostridia bacterium
TCGTTGTTATAGGGGCGTTTAAAAGCTCGTCGGAAATTGGCGGCGTAACGCTTTCTAACTCGCTGTCAAGTTTTTTGAAAAAGTTTTTACCCTTCATATTTACGCCTCCTTTCCGTATTTTTCAAGTTTTTTTACCTCCGCGTTGTACTTCCACGTGATTGTGCCGAGCGGTTTATTTAAAAGTTTTGCAATTTCACGATGCCTGTAGCCCCAGAAGACGTGAAGCACTACTATTTCCCTCTCCTCGTCAGAAAGCTCGGCGAGCATATAGGAAAGGGCCGTGTTGTCGGTAAATTCGCCTGCGCGTTCTTCTGTAAGCTCGCCCGTACGCCTGCGTTTTCTCAATTCGTCCAAAGCGAGATTTTTGACTATCTGAAGCAGCCACGCCCGCGCGTTGGTGCCGCTTTGGTAGGTGTACGCCTTGCGTTTTACGGCGAGGTACGCCGACTGAGTTACGTCTTCGGCGTCTTCCCTGTTGCCGAGGTAAGAATACGCAAACGAAAACACGCCCTTGACCGTTAAATTGTAAAATTCGCAAAACGCGTCGTTGTCGCCATGTGCTATTTTTTGCATCAACGCGTCTGCCTCTTTAGTTGTCATTGCATATCCTCTTGAACATTAAACGTTTTACTTTACCGTTTTATTGGCAAAATTTATAT
>JAJPXK010000226.1 GCA_021205485.1 Clostridia bacterium
TCTTATCTCTTTCATAAAAACTAGTAAATTCCTGATCTACACTTTTTATATAGTTTTAAAAATTAAATCCATGCGTTGATTTTTCTGTGATTTTCATAATTTCTGCGTAAAAGACCGTAAATGCACAGGCTGCACGCCTTGCCGTCCTTATAAAAACCGCAATCCTTTACCCCTTCGAGCAAAAAATTGCATTTTTTTAACAGCGCCCTCGAGGCTGTGTTATGCTCGGCCACTTCTGCGGTGACGCGCAGTATATCGAAGGTTGAAAAAGCTTCGGCTACGGCGAGATTCACCGCCTGCGTCGCTATGCCGAGGCGGCAAAATTCGGGCAGAACCATATAGCCTAAATTGCTGTCTTTACTCCGAACGTCAGAACAGACTTCTACCGAAATACTGCCGACGATCTGCCCGTCAAATAGTATGGCGCGGTAAATTCCCGTTTTGCCCTCCCTTTTTCCGGCGTTCGAGATAAAAAACTGAGCGTCGGTTATATTGTACGGCTGAGGCAGATAATCAAGATACAGCCTGTCTACCCTCTGGCACAGCCTTGTAAGGTATGCGGCGTCGTCTAAGTTCCACCTTTTTAAGGAAACATTCATATTTCAATTTTTTCCGTTTACCAAAATTTTCGGAGGAAAAACTGCGGCTATGTCGATAAAATCATTTACGGTAATTACGGCATAGTGTGCGTCCTTTTGCGAAAATGTACAACTTTCGAAGTTGAGCCACCGCAAAAAATCTGTATCCTTTGCAACATATAGCGGGTTGCCGAAAAAACAATTTTTGCGGTAGCTTTTTATGCCTTCTATGCGGTTGTAGGACTCTATCCTTCTGCCTTCGTCGCATACGCAGAGGCACTCTACACAGCCGAAAGAAACTGTTACTGTGTTTTCTTTGCCCTGAAGGGTAATTTGCGTGCCGTCGGAATTTTGTATAACCGATGTAACCTCGTAATTGTCGTCGGGTATTGATTTGTCGTATACGGCGTAACTGCCGTTTTGATTGGTTGGTTGCATATATTTACTTTTACCCGCATTATAGCATTCTCCTTGAGGAGGAGGGGAACCGCTTGCGGTGGATGAGGTGTTGCTCTGTATATAGTTTACACCTCATCAGTCAACTTTGTTGACAGCTTCCCCTTGAGGGGAAGCCTTAAAGATGACATTGTTATACAGCCTTTCCCCTCAAGGGAACCTTTAATATGGTGTAATTACTCCCATTCGATGGTTGCGGGGGGTTTGGATGTTATGTCGTACACTATGCGGTTGGCGTGCTTAACCTCGTTTACAATGCGGTTGGATATAGTCTCTAACACGTCGTAGGGGATACGGGCCCAATCTGCAGTCATGGCGTCTACCGACGTCACGGCGCGGATGGCTATAACGTCTTCATATGTTCTGAAGTCGCCCTGCACGCCTACCGTTTTGCTGCTTGTAATTACGGTGAAGTACTGCCATATCTTGTCGTCAAGCCCCGCCTTGGCAATTTCGTCCCTTAAGATATAGTCGCTGTCGCGAAGCGTCTCAAGCTTTTCTTCGGTGACCTCGCCCATGATGCGTATGGCGAGCCCGGGGCCGGGGAAAGGCTGGCGCATTACCACCTTTTTAGGCAAGCCTAATTCAAAGCCTACCTTTCGCACTTCGTCCTTAAACAGGTCGCGAAGGGGCTCTATAATCTCTTTGAAGTCTACAACCGAGGGGAGCCCGCCTACATTGTGGTGGCTCTTTATTACGGCAGATTTGCCCTTGCCGCTCTCTATTACGTCGGGGTAAATGGTGCCCTGCACTAAAAAGTCTACAGCGCCGATCTTCTTGCTCTCTTTTTCGAAAGCGCGGATAAATTCTTCGCCTATTATCTTGCGTTTTTTCTCGGGGTCGGTGACGCCTTTAAGCTTTTCAAGAAAAATTTTGCCCGCGTCCGCCTTTATAAGGTTCATGCCTAAGCCCTGTTTGAACACCTCCATTACCTCGTCGGCTTCGTACTTGCGTAAAAGCCCGTGGTCTACAAACACGCAAGTTAGGTTATCGCCTACGGCCTTATGCAAAAGAGTGGCTGCGACAGCCGAATCTACTCCGCCCGACATGGCGCAAAGCACCTTTTTATCGCCGATTTTCTCTTTTAGTTCCTTGATTTTATCGGCTACAAAGTTGCTCATCGTCCAGTCGCCTACGGCCCCGCATACGTTGTATAAGAAGTTGCGTAAAATGAGGGTTCCGTACTCGGTATGCTGCACCTCGGGGTGGAACTGCACGCCGTATATCTTGCGTTCGATATTGCCGAACGCCGCGTAAGGGCAGTTATCCGAATGAGCGAGCATATCAAAGCCTTCGGGAAGTCTGGTAATCCTGTCGGTATGGCTCATCCAGCACACAGCCGTTTCGGGAATGTCCTTGGTTAAAGGGCTGTTTTTGTAGTACACCTCCGCCTTGCCGTACTCTGACGTGGAAGCCTGCTGAACGGTGCCGCCTAAGGTGTAAGCCGTAAGCTGGCAGCCGTAGCATATTCCTAAGACAGGAATGCCTAAATCGAAAATTTCTTTATCTATATGAGGGCTGCCCGCATCGTATACGCTGTTAGGGCCGCCCGTGAAAATTATGCCTATAGGGGCGTATTCCTTGATTTTTTCTATAGACATATCGCAGGGCACAAGGTCGCAGTAAACGTTCTGTTCGCGTACCCGCCTTGCGATAAGCTGGTTGTACTGTCCGCCGAAATCAAGCACTAATACTCTTTGTTTTTTCATAAGAACTCTCCTATGTTATTTGTTCACATATGCTTTTTGCACATTATTGTAGCCTTCCCCTTGAGGGGAAGGGGGACCGCTTGCGGTGGATGAGGTGTTTTTATATTATACTGCACCTCATCTGCACACATTTATTAGAAACCTTTTATAATTAGGTGTGCAGAGTATCGCTAACGCTCACGCAGTCAACTGCGTTGACAGCTTCCCCTCAAGGGGAAGCCTCTATTGCAGAACTACTATTTATTCCATTTATATAAATTAATTTAGGGCTGCCGCGTTAGCAACAGCCCGAAATTTACAGGCAATTAATTTTTAGGTGAATAGTTAGGCGCTTCCTTGGTGATATTTATATCGTGAGGGTGAGATTCGGTAAGAGACGCGGCAGTCATTTTAACAAACTTTGCGTTGTGGCGAAGTTCGTCTATATTGTGCATGCCCGTATAGCCCATGCCCGCGCGAAGGCCGCCTATAAGCTGGAATATGGTATCCGCCAGCGCGCCGCGGTAGGGCACCCTGCCCTCTACGCCTTCGGGCACAAACTTTTTAGCCTCTGACTGGAAGTACCTCTCTTTGCCGCCCTTAGCCATCGCGGGAAGCGATCCCATGCCGCGGTAGCACTTGAACGAACGGCCCTGGTAAATTTCAAGCTCGCCGGGGCTTTCGGTAGTGCCCGCTAAGAGCGAACCGAGCATTACGGCCGCGCCGCCCGCGCCGAGAGCCTTTACTATATCGCCCGAGTATTTGATGCCGCCGTCGGCGATGACTGTCTTGTTCATTTTATCGGCCTGCTCGGCGCAGTCCATAACGGCTGTAAGCTGAGGCATGCCTATGCCCGCCACAATACGCGTTGTGCATATCGAGCCGGGGCCGATGCCTACCTTTACAACGTCGGCGCCTGCGTCTATCAGAGCCTTTGTCGCCTCGGCCGTAACAACGTTGCCGGCGACAAGGGGCAGGTCAGGATAAGCCTTTTTAACTTTGGCCACGGCGTCTATTATGCCCTTGGAATGGCCGTGAGCCGAGTCAAGAACTACCAAGTCTACCTTGGCGGCAACCAGAGCCGCAACCCTGTCTAACACGTCCGCCGAAGCGCCTATCGCAGCGCCCGCCAAAAGCCTGCCGTTTTTATCTTTGGCGCTGTTAGGGTACTGGATTGCCTTTTCTATATCTTTTATTGTTATAAGCCCCTTTAAATTGCTGTCTTTATCGACTATAGGGAGTTTTTCTATCCTGTGTTTGCCTAAAATCTTCTGAGCTTCTTCCAAAGAAGTGCCTTCGGGGGCGGTGACTAAATTTTCTTTGGTCATCACGTTGTTTATAGGCTGGTCGTAATCGGTTTCAAAGCGTAAATCCCTGTTTGTAAGAATACCAACAAGCTTGCCGTTCTTTGTTATAGGAACGCCGCTTATGCGGTATTTTTCCATAAGGGCCACGGCAGCCTTTACGGGTTCTTCCGGAGTAAGAAAGAACGGGTCCGTTATAACGCCGTGCTCGCTGCGTTTTACCTTGTCTACATGAGCTGCCTGCTCCTCTATAGACATATTCTTATGAATAATACCAATGCCGCCCTCGCGAGCCATAGCTATCGCGAGCTTGCTCTCCGTTACGGTATCCATCGCGGCGCTGACGAGGGGAATGTTTAAATTGATTCCCTTACAGAGCGTTGTTCTGAGGTCTACTTGCGCGGGTAGTACG
>JAJPXK010000057.1 GCA_021205485.1 Clostridia bacterium
GCCACAACGTACAGGCACTTATCAAAATTGTATGTGTCTTTGCGGTACTGCGCCGCCGCCAAGTCGCGGGTGGCGTACAGCGAAGCCCCGTCGGAACGCAGAATAAGGCAGGGCGGCATGCCGTAGGGCTCAAGGTCCACTATCTGCGCCCCCTCGCTCTCCTTTAAAAGGCCCTTCTCCTTAAGTTCGTCTATGACGGGCTGAAGCTTGTCCGAATAAAACCTTTCGCCGTTGTAGCTGTCGAACGTGACGTTGAGTTTTTTGTAGATGCCGTCAACATACTTTAATGTCAGCTCTTTAAACCAGTCAAAAAGCTCGTTGGCCTCTTTGTCGCCGCTTTCGATAAGGCGGAAATACTCCCTCGCCTCGCGTTCCATTTCTTCGTCGGCTTCGGAATTGAAGCGGACATATAGGTCGTTTATCGCGTGTATGCCCCCTTCTTCCACCGTCTTTTTGTCGCCCCAGCGCTTATAGGCGCAAATGAGTTTGCCGAACTGCGTGCCGTAGTCGCCGAGGTGGTTTATGCCTACCACGTTGTACCCGCAGAACTTATATATTTTATACAGCGCCCCGCCTATGGCCGTGGTGGAAAGATGGCCTATGTGGAAGGGCTTCGCGATATTTACCGAGGAATAGTCTATGCATATAGTCTTGCCCTCGCCCTCTTTCGACGAACCGTACCCGTCCCCTTTTGAAAGGACTTCGTTTAAAACCTCTTTTGAAAGATAGGTCTTGTTTACGGTGAAATTGACGTAGCCGTTTACCGCCTCAGCCTTTTCAATAACCTCGTCGGCGGAAAAATCAGCCGCGAGCTGCTGCGCTATGATTGCGGGGCTTTTGCGTAAAACTTTGGCGAACTTAAAGCAAGGAAGGGCGTAGTCGCCCATAGAGGGGTCGGGCGGAACGGCGACAGACGAGTAAACTTCGCCGTACTCAATTTCCTTTACCGATAACTTTTCTGCGATATATTTTTTATAGTCCATATTAAAACCTCTCAACTTCTAAAATATTTTAACATAAACAATAAAATTTGGCAACTTAACCCGTAAAGCGTTTTGACTATTTTTGAAAATAAGTTATAATATATCAAAAAGGACTTTAAAAGGGCGTACTGAAAATGAAATTAGGCGTAGTAGGTCTGCCTAACGTAGGCAAATCGACCTTGTTCAACGCGATAACTCACGCAGGCGCGGAAGCAGCCAATTACCCCTTCTGCACCATAGAACCTAACGTAGGCGTGGTAGCCGTTCCCGACGAAAGGCTGGATAAGCTGGCCGCCTTGTATTCAAGCAAAAAAGTTACCCCCGCCGTTGTGGAGTTTGTAGACATAGCGGGGCTTGTAAAGGGGGCTTCGCAGGGCGAGGGCCTCGGCAATAAATTTTTATCGCATATCCGCGAGTGCGACGCCATAGTGCACGTCGTCCGCTGTTTCGAAGACGGAAATATTACTCACGTAAGCGACAAAATAGACCCCGCGGCCGACATCGCCACTATAAATTTGGAGCTTATCCTGGCGGATATCGAGGCCGTAAACAAACGGGAAGACAGAATAAGGAACGCGGCCCGCGGCGGAGCCAACAAAGAAGCCGCGGCGGAGTACGCTCTGCTTGAAAAGCTGGAAAAGTTTTTAAGCGAGGAAAAGCCCGCGAGGCTGTTTGCTTGTTCCAAAGAGGAAAAACCTATACTCGACAGCCTGTTTTTAATTACGGCCAAGCCCGTTATATACGCCGCAAACATATCCGAAATGGATATGGGCAAACCCGAGGACGACATCGCAAACGTAAAAGTCGTAAAAGAGTTTGCAAAAAAAGAGGGCAGCGAAGTGCTTGTAATCTGCGCCAAGACCGAAGAGGAACTTTCGCAGATGGACGAAGAAGACAGCAAAATGTTCCTTGAAGAATTAGGGCTTAAAGAGAGCGGCCTCAACAGGCTGATAAAAAAGAGTTACGAGCTGTTAGGCCTTATATCTTACCTTACCGCGGGCGAAAAAGAGACGAGGGCGTGGACTATAGTAAACGGAACCAAGGCCCCTCAGGCGGCGGGCAAGATACACAGCGACTTCGAACGCGGGTTTATACGGGCTGAAGTGGTCGAATGGCAGACTTTGCTTGAATGCGGAGGCCTGAGCGGCGCGAGAGAAAAAGGTAAAGTACGTTCGGAGGGCAAGGACTACGTCATAAAAGACGGGGACGTCGTGCTTTTCCGATTCAATGTATAATAAAATAAGTGAGAGAGATTATGCCTAAACTTAACCAAAAAATTGATGGATGCAACATCGAAAAATTTCAGAAAAGACTTCAGGAACTTATTGACGAAAGCGGCTTGTCGCAGAGGAAAATCGCCATACGGTCGGACATTAACCCGTACATAATAACAAAGGCCATCCGCCACGGCGTGGTGCCGAGCATGCGCACGCTTATCAAACTTTCCGATACGCTGGACGTCTCGGTCTCTTACCTTATAGGCGACAGCAACAAAAAAACTTATACCAAAGCCGACCCCCCTTCCTCCTTCCATAAACGCATGGAAGAACTCGCCAAAGAGAGGAACGTAAAGTACTCTGAAGTGAGCTCGGGAATGCCCTTCGCTCACAACGCCATCTACGAGTGGATGCGTACCGAAACCATACCTTCGCTCGGGTATATGAAGGCGATAATCAAGTACTTCGGCGTTTCGCTCGACTATATGACGGGCAGAACGGACAAAAGGAATTAGTTTTTGAGGCGGGAGAATACTTCCGCCTTATAAAATAGGGCTGTTATGGTTACGATTGATTACGATTTTCAGTATTTTAACCCGAAAGACGTGTTGGAATGCGGGCAGATTTTCAGATTTTCGCCGTATAAAGACGGTTATAAGGTATTTTCGGCGGACAAGGCCTGCTATGTATACGCGGACGGCGGCAAGACTTTTATTGAGTGCGACGACGGGGATTATTTTTATAATTTTTTTGATTTAGGGCGGGACTATGCCTCAATCAACGCCATAGCGATGTCTTACGACGTACCCCTTTTGCAGAGGGGCTGCGCCCTCGGCAGGGGCCTCAGGCTGTTAAACCAGAACGCCGAAGAGATGATCTATTCCTTTATAATCTCGCAGAACAACAACATACCGAGGATAAAGGGAATTATAGAGAGGATTTGCTCATCTTTAGGCGAGGAGCGGGAATTTTCAGGCGAAAAATACTATACGTTCCCCTCATCCAAAGCCCTTTCGTCGGCGGGCAAAGATTTTTTCAGACAGCTCGGGGCAGGCTACAGGGATGACTACCTCGCAAAAACTTCCGCCCGCGTCGCAGCCGAGGGAATAGACGGGCTGTACAAGCTTGGCAGCAGGGAACTTAAAGCCAGACTGCTTACATATACAGGAATAGGGCCTAAAGTCGCCGACTGCATAAGCCTTTTCGGCTTCGGCAGAAGGGAATGTTTCCCCGTAGACACGTGGATAGAAAAGCTGTACAGGGAAGACTTTGGCGGAACCCTTAAAGACAGAAACAAGATAAACGAGTATTTTTGCAACCTTTTCGGCGAAAACGCGGGATATATGCAGCAATATCTGTTCTACGCGAAGCGAGAAAATTTCAGTTGAAACAAATAGCCTTTAAAGGTATTTAAAATAACAAGAAGAACAAACTAAAACTATGCCCGACTACTTTACGCATATGATAGCCGCCTCGGAAATTTACAGGCGGCTTGACGGCGAAATTAAAAACAAAATAACAAATTACGACCTGTACCTTTTAGGGGCTCAGGGCGGAGACGTCTTCTTTTTTTACGGCTTGAGCTACAAACACAATTTAGGGCGCGAGCTTCACCGCAAAAACGCAAAAGAACTGTTCGGCGAACTTATAAAAGGCGACCTGTCTTACGCTGCGCACTACGCTTTGGACTGCAGCGTGCACCCCTGCGTTTACAGGTATCAGGATACGCATAAGGGTATGTTCGTCCATATTAAATACGAGCGGGATTTAGGGCTTTACGTAAGCCGCAAAACAGGCGTTCGCCGCAGCATATTGCCGCGCGAACGGGTTATAGCGTGCACCCTTCCCGTATGCGACAGCATAAAAAGAGTAGCCCCTTTTGTTACCCCTTCGGGCACGGCGAGCTGCCTTAAAGGCCACTTCGCCTACACTAAAAACCAGTTCAAAAACAAAAAACAGGAGTTTAAGTTAGACGGCGACTACGCCGCGGCATTCAAAGCTTACGAAGAAGGCGTGGCCTTAGGCGTAAAGGCGGCGGAATGCGTTATCGCAGGCGATATCGACGGCGAAATTTTTAATAAAAGTTTTCTTGAAAGGTGACATAAAAATAACTTTTTGCGGACGGCTTTTTACCGCCCGCTTTTTGTTTGACAAAGAGTAAAAACGGTTATATAT
>JAJPXK010000213.1 GCA_021205485.1 Clostridia bacterium
CCTATCGGTTGCCAGCTCCCCTAATAAGGGAGCCTATAACAGGCTGAATTGTATTTTTACAAACACCTTTTTAATTATATATTAAAAATTCTCAAAACACAAATAAAATTTACTTATATTTGAAAATTTTTTATAAAACGCTATATCAGTCGCTGTTGCGTTTAGCCCTATCACCTATTACCTTTTCGGCAACCGACTTAGGCACTTCCGCATAGTGGTCGAACTGCATTGTGAACTGCCCGCGGCCCTGCGTCCTTGAACGGAGGTCTGTAGCGTAGCCGAACATCTCTGAAAGGGGAACTTCTGCGTCTACCACCTTCGCTCCGGCGCGGTCGTCTGTAGAAACTATAGTTCCGCGGCGGGCGGTTACGTTGCCCATGATATCGCCGAAATAATCGTCGGGGGTGATAACTTCTACCTTCATGATAGGCTCAAGCAGAACGGGTTTAGCCTTGGCTACGCCGTTTTTGAATGCGAGCGAGCCTGCAATCTGGAACGCCATTTCCGAAGAGTCTACTTCGTGGTAGCTGCCGTCGTAAACCTGTACCTTGAAGTCAACCATCTCGTATCCCGCGAGGAAGCCGTTCTTCGCGGCGCCCTGGATGCCCTTATCGATAGCGGGGATATATTCCTTAGGAATAGAGCCGCCGACGGTGAGGTCTTCGAACGAATAGCCCGAACCGGGTTCGCCGGGGATAAGGTGGATAAGGCAACGGCCGAACTGGCCTTTACCGCCTGACTGCCTCTTGTAAAGGCCTTCGGCGTCTACGGCGTTGCGGAAGGTTTCGCGGTAAGCAACCTGAGGGGCGCCTACATTGGCTTCAACCTTGAATTCCCTCAAAAGCCTGTCTACAATGATATCGAGGTGGAGTTCGCCCATGCCCGCGATAATGGTCTGGCCTGTCTCCTGGTCGGTATAGGTTTTGAAAGTAGGGTCTTCTTCTGCGAGCTTTATAAGGGCCATCGTCATCTTTTCCTGGCCTGCCTTTGTCTTAGGCTCGATGGAAAGCTGGATAACGGGGTCAGAGAAGGTCATCTGTTCAAGAACTATAGGATGAGCTTCATCGCAGAGCGTGTCGCCCGTGGTTGTATCTTTAAGGCCTACTATGGCGCAGATATCGCCCGAATAAACCTTAGGGATTTCTGTACGGGTGTTGGCGTGCATCTGAACGAGGCGGCCTACCCTCTCTTTCTTGCCCTTGGTTGAGTTGTAGACGTAAGAACCTGACTCAAGAACGCCCGAGTATGCTCTGAAATATGCGAGCCTGCCTACGAAGGGGTCGGTCGCAATCTTGAACGCGAGGCCTGCGAAAGGTTCGTCGTCAGAAGTTTTACGCTCTTCTTCTTCGCCCGTCTTAGGGTTGACGCCCGTAACGTGAGCTACGTCTACAGGGGAAGGCAGATAGTCGATGACTGCGTCAAGCAGCATCTGCACGCCCTTGTTTTTGTAGGAGGAACCGCAAAGCACGGGGGTGCACTTCATAGCTATGGTAGCCGCCCTTAAACCCTTGCGGATTTCGTCGGGGGTAAGTTCCATAGTGTCGAGGAACTTTTCCATAAGCTCGTCGTCGCCCTCCGCAGCGGCTTCCATAACCTTCATATGAGCTTCTTCTGCGGCGTCCCTCATATCTGCAGGGATTTCGTCTTTATGATACTGCTTGCCGTCGTCGGAATCGTAGATTTCGGCGTTCATTTCAACAAGGTCTACAATACCCTGGAATGTATCTTCTTTGCCTATAGGAAGTTCTACGGGAACGGGATTGGCGTTGAGCCTTTCCTTCATCATCTTTACGGCGCGTTCGAAGTTTGCTCCGTTGATGTCCATTTTGTTGACGTAAGCTATGCGGGGCACCTTGTATTTGTCAGCCTGACGCCATACGGTCTCTGACTGAGGTTCAACGCCGCCTTTCGCGCAGAACGTCGCGATGGCGCCGTCGAGTACGCGGAGCGAACGTTCAACTTCTACGGTGAAGTCAACGTGTCCCGGGGTGTCTATGATGTTTATGCGGCATTCGTCCTTTTTGGTCATGCCTGAGCGGGTCCAATGGCAGGTTGTGGCAGCCGAAGTAATCGTGATGCCGCGTTCCTGTTCCTGGACCATCCAGTCCATGGTAGCCTGTCCGTCGTGAACCTCGCCTATCTTATGCGTAATGCCCGTGTAGTAAAGTATACGCTCGGTAGTTGTGGTTTTGCCCGCATCTATGTGAGCCATAATACCTATGTTACGGGTATGCAATAAATCGTATTCTCTTGCCATATATTACTCCGCATCCAATCAGAATCTGAAGTGAGCGAACGCCTTGTTCGCCTCTGCCATTCTGTGTGTGTCTTCCTTCTTTTTAACAGTGCCGCCTGTGTTGTTGTAAGCGTCCATAAGTTCGGCTGCGAGCTTCTGGCTCATGCCTCTTTCAGAACGTTTTCTTGTATTTATGACAAGCCAGCGTATAGCGAGCGTCTGCCTTCTTTCGGGCCTGATTTCCATAGGAACCTGATAGTTGGCGCCGCCTACCCTTCTTGCCTTTACTTCCAATACGGGCATTATGTTGTTCATAGCCTGATTGAAAATATCCATAGCGTCCTGGCCGAGCTTTTTGCTCATGATATCGAACGCTTCGTAAACGATATTTTGTGCCGTACCCTTGTTGCCGTCGTACATAATCTGGTTGATAAGTTTTGTTACAACCTTTGAATTATAGACGGGATCGGGCAGCACGTCCCTTTTAGGAACGTTACCTCTCCTTGGCATAATTTAGTCTCCTTTAATTTTTTTCAGTTATAAGGGTTAAAACCTTAAATAAGCTATTGCTTGCCTTTCGGTAGCAAACCTTCTCCGTCTGTTAAGACGAATACTGCCTACTTTTTCAGGTTAAGGGAAGATATACTCCGAAACAAGTAGGGGGATGGATTCACGCAAATCTTTTTTGTTTTCTGCCAAAAAATATTTGCCGTGATTTTGAGGGACAAACCAACCTTACGGTTGTTATTTGTCTCAACGGCTGTAAGGTCAACAGCCGTTTCGGGCACCGCAAGCACCTTTGAGTTTTGTGCTTGCTTACCTCACCGACCAAAACAACGCATAAGTGTTGTTTTGAGAAATGTCGGTTCGCCCTCTTTTTTGTATCTTTAGGGCGTCCGTATTATATAATACAAAAAATTCACCCTTTTACCTTAAAATCAAGGGGTTTTTGGCATAACAAGTGACGCCAAAAACTCACTATTACTTTTTAATAACAGCCGCTTTTTGCTTACGCAAAAGAGCGTTTATAATCAAGGTAAAGTAATTATTTAGGCTTTTTAGCGCCGTAGAGAGAGCGAGCTTGCTTACGCTTTGCTACGCCTGCCGTATCCAGAGCGCCGCGTATGATATGATAACGTACGCCGGGAAGGTCTTTAACCCTGCCGCCGCGGATAAGCACTGAAGAGTGTTCCTGTAAGTTGTGGCCTTCGCCGGGAATGTAAACGGTACCTTCCTGCTTGTTGGTAAGTCTTACACGGGCAATCTTTCTTATGGCGGAGTTAGGCTTTTTAGGCGTAGTCGTAGTAACGGAAAGGCATACGCCGCGTTTCTGAGGACAGTTGTCCAGAATAGGCGACTTTGACTTGTAAACCTGTTTTTCTCTGCCATGCTTTATAAGCTGGTTGATTGTAGGCATAAAATTCCTCCTTGTTTAAACTCGGTTTTTTCAAACCTGTGGAATATATCTAATCCGCTTCACCCCTTAAAATGAAAACGAATTAAAAGACAAAACTAATTCTTCTCGTGAATTTCTTTTTGAATTGCTGTTCAAAAACAAATTGCACGATTTTAAAGACAAACCATTCTCGGCTGAGCCTTGAATGTTTTTTCTTTCTTTTGCGTATTTATTCAGGGCATAGCACATTAAATAATACGCAAAATTCAATCTTTTACCTTAAAATCAAGGGGTTTTTGGCATAACAAGTGACGCCAAAAACTCACTATTATTTTTAAATAATAGCCGCTTTTTGCTAACGCAAAAGAGCGATTTTTAATTTACCGCAACAGAGGCTCCCCTATTAGGGTAGCGTAAGCATACAAAGTAGAGGGGGACCGCTTGCTGTGGACGGGGTTTGATAATATGCTTTTACTTGTCGTTTGAAAGGTTACGCAAAGCATAAACAAGCCCCGCGGCAGACAGCGCCAGCGATACAGCGCCGAGCCCTAAGGCAATCCAGAAAATCCAGTTGCCGCTGGCTATAAAAAACGGCGAGGTAACTACCATTACAGCCGATATGCAGACGCTTACGATGAGGAAAATTACAAGTGATTTACGCTTCATTTCTCACCTCACCACCAAAAGGTATATATAAGGGCGATTATGTACATCGCCGCCGCAATGCCAAAGGCAGTGCCGCATACAGCCGCTATACGCTTTTTGATTTTGTTCTCCGCAGCGCGTTTTTGAAGTTCGTTCATTTCTATTCCCTGTTTCCTTTAACGAACTCACACAAAACTTTTTTCTGCTACGCGCCAACCATATTATATATAGCGACGCATTCTATTCCCGTTTGCCGCCATATTCAGCGTAATACTCCACGCTAAGCATAACAGCAAAGGCTATTTTATCAAAGACTTTTTAATTTGTCAACAAAATTGAAGCAAATTAATAGTATTAAAGGTAATTTTCCCCCTGAAAAGTTAAATTTGCTTGACTTTTTTATTGAAAAAGGTTAATATTGTCACATATTTTAACGGCATATAAAAAGACTGAACCAGCAAGAGCGTATAATTTTCAGAAAGATTATACGCTCTTTTTTTGTTCTCTTTTTGTATCTCTGCCGTTAACAGGAGGTTTTTATTTAATTTATGGAAGAAGCACAAAGCAACAAATACTTAGGAGAGGCAAAAATTTCTAAATTGCTTTTAAAATTTTCCATACCGTGCGTGCTGTCGCTTCTGATAAGCTCGCTTTACAACATTGTCGACCAGATATTCATCGGCAACAGCAACATAGGCACGTTAGGCATCGCGGCTACATCTATAGTATTCCCTATCACAATCATAGCGCAGGCGTTCGCGTGGTGCTACGGCGACGGCAACGCCGCCTATTTAAGCATCTGCCAGGGCAACAAAAATACCGAAAAGGCTCATAAAAGCGTAGGCAGTATGATTGTTTTAACGCTTGTAACCAGCTTGATTTTGCTCGCGATTTTCTACCCGCTCAAGACCAGCATACTCCGCCTTTTCGGCGCGAGCGACAACTCTATAGGCCTGGCGGACGAATACTTTACCATAATCCTCGCGTTTTTCCCTGTATTCATGCTGATGAATATGATGAACGCGGTGGTAAGGGCAGACGGCAGCCCTTCGTTTTCTATGGCGTCTATGCTTTCGGGCGCCGTTATAAACATAGCGCTTGACCCTATATTTATCTACGCATGCAATTTCGGCATAAAGGGCGCGGCTTACGCCACGGTTATAGGGCAGGTTGTTTCCTTTATAATATCCTTTGTTTACTTTTTCAGGACAAAGACGTTTAAGCTGACGTTAAAGAGCTTTATCCCCGATTTCAAACTTGTAGGCACCTGTATAAAATTAGGATTTTCCTCATTTATCACGCAGATGTCTATAGTAGCCATATCGCTTGTATGCAACATAATGCTCTCCAAATACGGTGCAAAGAATCTTTACTACGGCACAGATATCCCTATAGCGGTAATAGGCATAGAGACAAAGGTATTTACCATTGTAATTAACCTTGTAGTCGGCGTAATACTCGGCGCGCAGCCGATATTAGGCTACAACTACGGCGCTAAAAACTACGACAGAGTGCGGCAAACATACAAACTTGTGCTTCTTATCACCATAATCATAGGCGTTGTCGCCACAATTTTATTTGAAGCTTGCCCCGACGCGATTATGGCGATTTTCGGCACAGGCAGCGGCGAAGGCATAGACCCTGAGGCATACAAAGATTTCGGCAGACAGACCTTCCGCATATTCCTCTGCCTTGTGACGTTTACGTGTACAATAAAGATGACGTCCATCTTCTTCCAGTCGCTCGGCAAACCTATACAGGCGATTGTATCCTCCCTTTTAAGGGATATTGTATGCTTTATACCCCTTGTATGTATAATCCCCTACATAGCGGAAAGACACCAGGAAGGCTCGGGCATTACCGCCCTTTTATGGGCGGCGCCTTGCGCGGACTTTATAGCCATGATAGTGGCCGTAATTCTCACCATACTCTTCTTCCGTTCGCTTAAAAAGAAAGAAAACGCCGAAGGCAAGCTCGCAGAATATTCAGACGCCGCCATACAGCCTACAGCAAAGGGCGCCATAATCGCCATAGCGAGGCGTCACGGCTCGGCGGGCAAACATATTGGCAAACTGGTTGCGGAAAAGTTAGGCATACCCTTCTATTATAAAGAGATGGTTGCCCTCGCCGCCAAGGAGAGCGGCCTGGATAAAGAGTTTATATCCGACATAAACGCCGAATCCCCCGCCGTTATGAAAGAACTCTATTTAAGCACAGACGTAGTACAGCAGGCTGTTGTCGCTCAGGACAGAATAATACGAAAAATAGCCGACGAAGGCTCCTGCGTAATAGTAGGCAGGGCGGCGGACTACGTTTTAAGGGATTACCCCGACGTGGTAAAAGTGTTTATAGACGCCCCTGAAGACTTCAGAATAAATAAAGTTATGGAGATGTACGGCGACAGCGAAGACCAGGCTAAAAAGAACATAAAACGGGCCGACAGCGCCAGGGCGGCTTACTACAAGAGCATTTCGGGCAAAACCTGGGGCGACAGGCAAAATTACGACCTCTACTTAAACTCCGCCGACGGACTTGAAAAATGCGCCGACGAAATATGCGGATACTTAAAAAACAAAGTTGACGTCTGATTAAAAAAACATAAAAATATGTAATCCCCCTGCCGCTAAAAAGCGGCAGGGGGAAATTTTACTCTTTCAGACAAAATAATTTAAAATTATCATCGCGGCGCCGAGGACGGTAAGAATTACTCCCGTCACGCGGCCTACCGTCTTGTTGTTCAGCTTATTTGCAAACTTTGCCGAAACAAGCGAGCCGAATGTGGCGACAGATATGCAGATTAAAAGCACGTTCCACCGCTCTAAAATTATATCGGGGTGGATAAGCGCGTGGCACACAAAGGCGATAAGCGCCGTAAACGTCATAATAAAGGTGCTTGTGCCTACCGCCGTTTTAAGCTCGTAGCCTAAAAACGCCGTAAACACCACAAGCATCATCATTCCGCCGCCAGTGCCTACAAAACCCGTGCCGAAGCCTATCGTAAGGCCGAAAAACAGAGAAATTATAATTTCTTTGACGCCGAGGCGGGCCTCCTTATCTGACAGGGATTTTTTTGTAGTGTCGGGCTTTACTATAAAGCGTATGCCTATGCACAGCGTGAGGAATAGGGTAAATCCCCCTAAAACGACGTCGCCCGCGAGGTAGGCGACAAAACTTCCTAAAGCGCTCATCGGTATTATGCAGGCGAGCATAATCCAGCCGCGCTTCAAGTCTATCTTCTTGTTTTTGGCGTAGGTAGCCGTAGTAACGGCGGATCCTAAAATATCTGAAGCGAGCGCTATCGCCGTCGCCTGATATACGCCGTACTCGCCCGCGAACGAAGGGCACAGCACAATAAGCACGGGAACCATCACCGTCGCCGCCGAAAGCCCCGCCATGCCAGTGCCTACTCCCGCGCCTAACGCGGCGACTACGTACCAAAAATATTCCACAAAACACCTTGAAACACATAATTTAAATTATGATTATTATACTGCAAAGCCGCAGCGGTAGTCAAATAAAGAATACGGCGGATAAAATTGTAAATACATAGCCGAAAGGACGGCCGCCGCCGTCCTTTTTATCAATCCACGCCTAAAATTTCCTGGATGAATTTTTCGTAATCGTTTCTTCCCGCCTTTAAAAAGTCTATCGCCGCGTAAGGGTGAACGTTTTGCAGACCCGTTAAAAGGTATGCGGTGTCGTAGCCCCAGGAAACAGTCTTTTTCAAGTCGTTCATATACTCGCGTATAAACTTTAAAACGGGCTCCATCTTGTATTTAGGATTCTTTAAAAACCCTAAAAGGGCTTCGGTATAGCAGTTGCCCGCTCCCCTTCCCATGCCGCAGATTGTGCCGTCTAAATAGTTTACGCCCTTGGCGCACGCCTCTATAGTGTTGGCGAAAGCGAGCTGCTGGTTGTTGTGAGCGTGTATGCCTATCTGCTTGTTGTACTTGTCGCCGAACTCCAGATACATATCGCAGATTCTTCTTATCTCCTCGGGATACAACGCCCCGAAGCTGTCCACTATTACAATAATATCAACTGGCGACTGACCTACAATCTCTAACGCCTGCCGCAAATTATTTTCATTGGTCTTTGATATCGCCATAATATTGCAGCTTGTTTTATAGCCCATATTGTGGCAGTATTCTATCATCTCAACGGCGGAAGGTATCTGGTGTACGTATGTAGCTATGCGGTACAGATCTATTACGGAATCCTTTTTAGGGATAACCTCTTGCTTTAAGTCCACCCTGCCTACGTCAGACATTACGCTTATAAGCATATCCGTATTGTTTTCGCCGCCTATCGCGTCGCGGATATCCTGTTCGTCGCAAAATTTCCACTTGCCGAATTTGTTCACGTCAAAAAGTTTTTTAGAAACTTTGTATCCGAACTCCATTATATCCACGCCCGCCGCGGCGTTGGCCTTGAACAGGGCCTTTACAAAATCGTCTGAAAAATAAAATGAATTAACAATACCGCCGTCGCGCAGCGTCGCATCAAGAATTTTCACGCTTTTTCTGAATGTATGAAGATTGCCGGGGTTCTCCATAAACTCCCTCCTTCTGTGTAACAATATTTTAATTTTAGCAGAAAAGCGTGTTTGTGTCAATGCAAAAGGGCGGATATGACACAATTAAAGAACATATGCACAAGTTTTCAAAACTAAAAAGCAACAAAAAAGGACGCCGCTGCAACCAAGGCGGCGACGGTATTTAAAATAATGATAGCCTGACGACAAAAAACGGCTCAAATCTGCCTGTCCGATTCGCCGGCGGCATTTTTAGAGCGCATTTCAGGTTCGTCAGTGCGTTCAAGCAGATAATCTATAGACACATTAAAATAATCGGCTATCATAATCAACGTATGATAATCGGCCTCCCGTTCGCCCGTTTCGTAACGGCTTATGGTATTCTGGCAAGAGTCTTTTTGGATTATCTAAGGCGTTGTGCGACATATTAGAGTGTACGCCAAACGATTTATTTGAAGATTACCACAACTAAACAGCGGCGGAACGCAAAATGCGTTCCGCCGCTGACATTCAAAAACCTTTATTGTACAGAGTCTGCATTATTTCTTCGTAAATCTCTAAAATATCGCTTACGCCGCCCTCCGCTTCACTTGCAAAGGGCTTTCTTTTTACATCCGTTTCGTCGCCGTGCGATATGCCCCGCTTTCCGTTGCCGCGCTTTACGCCTTTAAAGTCGCCCCACTCGGCGGAATATGTAGATACAAGGCCGTCATTGTCGCCCTCGAAGCGTTTTATCGCCTTATGCGGCAGCCACAGCGACGAACCCTTGTTTAGTACAAAGGCGTAGCTCTGGTAATATACCTTGTCGTTGTCGGGATTTTCAAGGTTGAACTTTTCCATCTCGCTCGCGCGGAAAGAGACGTAAACTTTATATACCTGCGGATGTTTGTCGCCTATTATCCGCATGCCTATATGCGTAAAAAAGGCAGATATTTTAAACGTCCATTTAGGGAACTTATCCATAGTTTTGCTACCTCGGTGAGGGGTGCCTATGGTGGTAAGGGAGGCCACTTTATCCGCCATGCCGAGCGAGGAGATAAGATACCTCGCCTCTAACCCGCCCTTGGAGTGCGCTATAATGTTCACCTTTTCGGCGGAAGTTTCCCTTAAAATTTCCTCTGTCCTGCCCTTTAAAAACAGGGCGTTATCCTCGGTAGTCGCCCCGCCTTCCTGGCAGCCGAAGTACACTTTACAGCCTGCTTTTTCAAAAAAGTCGGGTATTCTGCCCCAATATTTATTTTTTTTGCCGTCGCGGAAGCCGAACCCGTGCAAAAACAGTACGGGATATTTAAGCGGCGTATAATTTTCAGTCGTCATTCAGTTTAAAACCACGTCCTTCAAACTGTCGTATTTTTCCATCGCGAGTTTTTTAAGCAAAGTCACGTCGTACGCGCCCGAAAAGGCCTCGTCGGCTATGGCCTTGGCTGTAAATATAACGCTCGCGGGAAATTTTAAATTCTTTATCTCGGTAAGCACCCTGCCGCTCTGGCGGGTGCCCATAAAGTCGCCGCTTCCCCTCATTTCAAGGTCGTATTCGGCGATTTTAAAGCCGTCTGAGTTGTTTTTGATTACGCTGAGCCGCTCCCTCGCCTGCGGCGTATCCGAACCTAAAAGCAAAAAGCAATAGCTCTTCTGCGAGCCCCTGCCTACCCTGCCGCGTAGCTGGTGCAACTGCGAAAGACCGAACATTTCGGCGTTGTATATAACCATAACGGTGGCGTCGGGAACGTCTACGCCTACCTCTATTACCGTGGTAGACACAAGGCAGTCATATTTTTTCGCCTTGAAGTCGGCCATAATCTGGTTCTTTTGTGCATCTTTCATTTTGCCGTGCAGAAGGGCGAGGCGTACCCCCCTCATTTTGAGCTTCAGTTCCTCGTAAAGTTCGGTGACGGACATCACGGTGCCCTCGTCGTCGCCCTCTATTTTAGGGCACACAAAATAAGACTGCCTGCCCTCTTTCGCCTGCCTCGCGATATACAAAAGCATATCGTCGTACTTGCTCGCGGGGATTATTGAAGTGGAAATTTCCTGCCTCGCCGCGGGTTTATCCTTTATTGTGCTTATATCCAAATCGCCGTAGAAGATGAGGGACAGAGTCCGGGGAATAGGCGTGGCCGACATTATAAGAACGTCGCAACCCTCGCCTTTTTCTGAAAGGGACGCCCTCTGCGCCACGCCGAAACGGTGTTGTTCGTCGCAGACTACAAAGGCGAGCCTGTCAAAGCCTACGTCCTTTTGTATGACGGCGTGCGTGCCGCAGACTATAGAGGCTGCGCCCGACTTCAACGCGGCTTTTACAGCCTTCTTTTCGGCCGCGGTTGTCGAACCTGTCAGAAGGCAGACCTCAAAGTCGGGGAAATATTTTTGCAAAAGGGCAAAATTCTGCCTCGCGAGTACCTCGGTAGGGGCGATCATCGCCGCCTGGTAACCCGATTTAACCGCCATATATATGCCGGTCAACGCAACCGCGGTCTTGCCGCTGCCTACGTCGCCCTGCAGAAGCCTGTTCATCTTTACGGGCGAATGAACGTCGTCGTAAATATCCCTTACGGCGGCCCTCTGCCCCGCGGTAAACTCAAAGGGGAACCGCCTCATAAACCCCGCCGTCTCCCTCTCGGTTACCGTGTACGAATTAAGCCTTACAGTCTTTCCGTCGCCCTTTATGATTTTGAACGCCGAAATAAGCAGAAAGTACTCCTCTAACGCCACCCTCGAGGCCCCCTCGGTTATATCGTCCTGAGTTTCAGGTTTATGCACCTTGGAGTACGCCTCGGGCAGAGGCATAAGGCTGTATTTAGCCCTCAGGCCCGCGGGGATAACGCTGGACAACACTATTTTTTGCAGCCCCTGCCTTATCGCGTCGCGAACGACCTTTTGCGTCAACCCGCCCGAAAGGGGATAGACGGGTATTATGCCTTTAAGGTTTTTGTTGGAATCTGCAAGCTCGAAAGTAGGGTTTACCATGGTTACGCCCATGCCGTACTTGTTTTGCACCCTGCCGTAAAAAAGATAATCCGCCCGCTGCAATTTGGACGCCACATATGGCTGATTGAACCATATAGCCTCGAAGTAATTGTCGCCCTGGCGGCATACCGCCTTTACGTGAGGCCTGCGGGAATAATACCTGGACTCAACGCTTAAAACCTCGCACTGCACCAAAGCTATGCTGTTGTGGTAAAGCGAACTTATTTTTTGAGCCTTGGTTAAGTCGAGGTAATCCCGCGGGTACAGCCTTACCAATTCTTCAACGGAATGAATATTAAGTTTTGAAAAATCCTTTTCCCTTTTGTCGGAAATGAATTTTAAATCGGTAAGCCGCATATAAACCTCGCAGCGTTTTAGTTAATCGATTTGCAAACATAACATACCGCATTACAGCATTCCCCTTTGAGGAAAGGGGGAACCGCTTGCGGTGGTTGAGGTGTTATTTTATAGTAAACGTTATTATTTAAACAACTTGCGTGCCGACGTAGTGTTCGGGTCGCGGGTCCCCGCGGGATTGCCACGAGGGTAGACCTCTCGCAATGACGTATACTTTACGACCGTTGAAAAAGCCGTCAGCCGTATTATAGCATTCCCCTAAGGGGAAGGCAAGCAGTATATTGTTATCAGGCAATTAAAAAGTAAATTCGTAGGAAGGCTCAGTGGTTGCCGCCGCAGCCGTGTTTGTCTTCGCCGCAGTGATGGCCGTCGCCGTGATGTTCATGATGGTCGCTATGAACGTCGGGAGTATTCTGCAATTCGTTTTTCAAAAAGGCGTTAACCTGCCCGTCGGCGTTGCCAGAAACTCCGCCGTACAGTTTAATTCCCGCCTGAGCGAGGGCAACCTGCGCCCCTCCTCCTATGCCTCCGCAAATTAAAACGTCAACTTTAGAGGCGCTCAATACTTCTACCAAAGCCCCGTGGCCCGTCGCGCTGGTGTCCACGATTTTACTATCTACAACTTTGCCGTCCTCGATGTCGTAAATTTTAATCTGCTCGCTGTGCCCGAAGTGTTGAAAAATTTCTCCGTTCTGGTAAGTAACCGCAATTCTCATAATATTGTCTCCTTTAACTAAATTATATTTTTCGGGTATTTCCCGTCTGAAACAATCTGACATAAAACACGACTTGTTGTCGCCGTTGCAGAGGCGGTATTCGCCGCCTCCTATTTTAAGCGGCAAACCTTCAACAATCATACTGGCGATTTTTTTGCGGGCTTCGTCGTAAATTTTTTGAACCGTAGTGCGGGCTACCTGCATAAAAGAAGCGCATTGTTCCTGCGAAAAACCGCATTTATCTATAAGGCGTATACACTCGTACTCGTCAAAAGTAAGGGCAATAACTTCCCCGCACTCGTTTCCCGACGGATAAAAGACTGTTTCCCGAGGGAAACGGCATATCCGCCTGCATTTGGTAGGCCTTGGCATTTTTCACCTCCGTAACTTTATTTTAACACGGTAAATGGCGTATGTCAATAATTATTTTTGACATATGCCATTTATTTTTCATAAAACAAACTTATATAAAAGCGTAAACGCCTGCGCCGAGCCCCGCCGAAATAATTATCAGAATAATCGGCGATAACGCCTTTTTTCTTATCGCCTTATATAAGGCGGCGACTGCCGCTATCGCGAAGAAAATTATTATGCTCGGCAAATCAGGCGAAAACGTGTCGCCTATAGAGGAAAACGAGAATAACTTTGATAAAATATAGATAATCGCCGTAGCTATGATAAGCCCTGTGACGACGGGACGCAGCCCGTCTAAAAAGGCGTTCACAGGTTTATACTTTAACAGGTTTTTTATAAGCGTCACAACAATCAGGATTATTATAAACGAAGGCAGAACAACGCCGAGCGTAGCTAAAAACGCGCCGAGTACGCCGCCCTGCGACGACCCTACAAAAGTGGCCAGATTGACGGCGATAGGCCCCGGAGTGGATTCGGCTACGGCTATGATATTGAGCATCGCCTCTTCGGAAAGCCAGCCGTAAGAGAGCATCTTTTCCTGTATGAGGGCTATCATTCCGTACCCGCCGCCGAAAGACAGGGCGCCTACTTCAAGGAAAATAAGAAAGAGCTGCAGGTAAATCATTGCTTTTTCTCCCTGTTCTTACTGCGGATTACGCCTATGAAGTAGACAAACAGCCCTACGGCGCCGCCTATAAGTATATAAAACACGGCAGAAAAATTTACGGCGAATACAGAAAACGCGACCATAACTACAACCGTCACCACAAGCAATATTATATCCAGCGGCTTCTTTTTAAGATTTTTAAGCATCTTAATCCCCGCGGACAATATCATATAGACGACGCATACCTGTATGCCCTTAAAGGCGTAGGCTACGTAGGTAAGACTTAAAAAAGCGTCAAAGAATATGGATATTATATAAATAATTATAAACGACGGTATACATACGGCTATCGTGGCGCACAGCGAGCCGAAAAAGCCTGCGACTTTATAGCCTATATATGTAGATGCGTTTATGGCGATAGGCCCCGGGGTAGACTCTGCTATAGCCACCATATCGGCAAATTCGTCCTTTTCTATCCACCCCTTTTTAGAGACGAACTCGTTTTCTAACAGGGCAAGCATGGCGTACCCGCCGCCAAAGGTGAAAAGCCCTATCTTCATCATCGTAAAAAACAATTTTGCAAGCAATTTAACTTTTTCTTTCATATGTAAAATTCTCTCAATGTTTATTGTTCGTATTTTATTTTAATACGACAGATGGCATATGTCAAAAAAACTAAGACATACGCCATCAAATTTTTGTTAAACGCTAAAAGCAATCTTTACTTTAATGCTGCCGGTAAATATATATTACGCAGTGGTTTTATCTCATTGATTTACAGCTTAAATATATTAAGCGATTATTTTTTAATATTATTGTATTCAATAACCTTTGTTAAATCTTGCTGCAATTCAACAAGGTTATTAAGAAGCGGATACTCAGGCATTAAATTATCAAAATTTACCCGATCTTCATTTTCCAAATCGTCGGCGTCTGCTATAACTTCAAACATATTAAAGTGAAATAAACTATTATCATCGCCGCCCATTACCGAAACAGACAAACTGATGCTGCGTTTATTCTGAGGCAAAATTTGCAGCTGTGTCCTGTCGGATATTTCCACGTTGAACCCGACCAACTCGTTAAAGGATATTACCGGTTTAAGCAAAAGATTGCACGCTATTCTTTTGCTTGCAAAATCAATACAAAATATACTGTTCTTCCATCTGTATTCTCTCTGTATATCAAAATCCGACAGCCGCAACCGTCTGTAAAATTTATCATCGCTTTTGCGGGCAAATATAAAGCAGCCAATCACATAAATAACAAACAAAGATACCGCTATTAAATACACGCTCCAGTGGAACCATGCCCCGCTTTGAGAGTGATACACAAATGAAAAAACTGTAATGCTTGCTATTACGCACAAAAATATTACGGTTGAAATTATCCAGTTTTTCTTAGTCACTATTATCGTTCCCCTTCATATTTTCTGAATGTTTTTGTCTGCGTTTATCCATAAATAATTCTCCCGTTTTTATTTAGTTGAATTATACCATATAAATTTTTATTTGTAAAGAGCGATAATAATATTGCGCTAAAAATGGCGGCACGCATACTGCGTGCCGCGCGGTGGTGCGGATAACAGGATTTGCGCCTTGAGCGGACACGCATGGTTGACCGTGTACTACACGGTCAAGTCGTCGGTCGATTCCTCCGACCTTCGCTTCGCTCGCCTCCCCTCAAATCCTGTATTTATTCGCATGAAATCAAAATAAAAAGGCCTAACGGCCCTTTTACTTTGGTGCGGATAACAGGATTTGTAAGGAGCGTAGCGACGGAATAGCGAGGACGGCTCTGCCGCCCGCAGCGTCACGTTATTTCGGCGATACTGTTATTCGCACTAAAAATGGCGGCACGCATACTGCGTGCCGCCTTACTGGTGCGGATAACAGGATTTGAACCTGCACGATGTTATTCATCGGATTCTAAGTCCGACTTGTCTGCCAATTCCAACATATCCGCATACGATGATTTTAATACCTTCCGCCGTTTTATGTCAACTAAAAATTGGCAAAACGCCTTATTTTCCCTTACCGCAAACCTTACAGCTATATTTGTTGTCAGAACACGTTCTGCGTTAAGATTAAGGCATTGTTTTCAAGAAGCTGCCTGTTTAAGCCGAATAACGGGTTACCGCTATCTGTCGCCTCGTTATACATCACATAACGCACTGCGCCATATTCGGCAGCCTTTGCCATAGCGTGCCGCGACCCGCTGTCGCCCTGCCCCGGCAGGTGGCTGGCGACAAGTATAATTTTATCGGCAAACATTGCCTGAAGTCGGTCCCTGGCTATAAATCTTCCTATATTTTGTTCTCTGCTTGTCGGCTCGTTAACATACTCAGTTATCACAAAGCCGCCTCCTCCGACTATCTCAGAAGCGAGCCCGATGTTACTCGCGGGATAGATTTTTTCTATGGTAGAAGGCAAAAAAGCAATAGTTTTATCGCCTTGAGCCAAGCATTGAGCATGCGATACCGTATCACAGCCGACGGCCAATCCGCTGACTATATTATATCCCGAATCAACGGCTCTTTTTATAAACTCCTTTTCTCTTTCAATTATATTGCCGTCCGGCGTCAGAGTACCGACCACAGCTATATTCCGCTTCTTGTCATAAAGCAACGAAATATCCCCTTTGTATGCAAAAAAATAAGGTTTTTCGCTTAGCTTTAAATTTTCAGGCGTAATCGGGAAACGCTCGTCTGATACGCATATTAAACTTATTCCCCGCTCCTCAACTTCCTTTGCGTATTTTGCCAAAGGCAGACACAGGCTATCGATAATTTTTCCGCCGCCGAAGTCGCGCCAGAAACCGGCGTTTGATTTTATAACGCCCTCTCTTTTCGCCGCATAAATTTTTAACGCCGTCTGAGAATACATTTACCGCCCTTACCGAAACATTTTTATACATTATACCGTCCGCCGCGCCAAAAAATCAAGCCGTAATTTAAAATTTGGCGAGCATTAAATTGATTTATCTCTTTCGCTTTGATATAATGAACATATGAAATGTTTTGTAATCGCCTTGGAGAGCGAGGCTCGGCCTATAATTTCTCATATGTCCGCGGCGGCGGAAAAAGAAGTTTACGGCAAAAAAATATGGTCAGGCAAAATCTGCAAAGAAAAAACCTGCGTAATTGTTTGCGGGGTAGGCAAAGTCAACGCCGCATGCGCCGCTCAGTACGCCATAGATATATTAAAAGCCGACTGCGTTATAAACGTAGGCATGGCGGGGGCTTTGAACAATTTCTGCAATGTAGCAGATATTTACGAGATAGACAGGGCCGCGCAGTACGACTTTGACCTTGTTCAGTTAAACCACACGCCTATCGGCACCTTAAACGAATTTGAAGACCGCTGGCTTAAACTTGAAACGGCGGGAATATTCCCCCGCAAATCGCTTGCCACGGGCGACCGTTTTAACGACAGCGCAGCCGATTTTACCCTTCTTACAGACGATATGCAGGCCGACATCCGCGATATGGAGGGGGCCGCCATCGCTCAGGTATGCATACACGCGGGCGTACCCTTCTATAGTTTTAAGGCAATCTCTGACATAGCGGGCAGCGGAAGCACCATCGACCAGTTTTTAGCCAACACCGAGGCCTGCGTCAAGGCGTTAGATCGGGCGGCGGAAAAAATTTTTAACGGCGCGAGGGCGTAAAATGATAGCTTTAGGCGGCGGATGGGACGAAATTCTGAAACCCCTGTTTGAGGATGAAAGATACCTTAAAATCAGGGAATTTTTAAAACAGGAATACAGTACAAGGGTAATCTACCCCGACATGTACGACCTTTACAACTGTTTCAGGTTTACCCCCTTTGACAAACTTAAGGCGGTAATTTTAGGCCAGGACCCCTACCACGAGCCAAACCAGGCGCACGGGCTGTGTTTTTCGGTGAAAAAGGGCGTGGAACTTCCACCCTCGCTTAAAAATATCTATAAGAAAATTTACACCGATTTAGGCATTCGCGAGCCCGACTGCGGAGACCTTACAAAATGGGCCGAGGAGGGCGTACTGCTTTTGAACACCACCCTCACCGTACGCGAACACGCGGCAAACAGCCACTCCAAATGCGGCTGGGCGTGGTTTACCGACAGCGTGATAAAGATAATTTCGGACAAAACGGAACACACCGTGTTTATTTTATGGGGAGGCAACGCCCGCAGCAAGGCGCCGCTTATAGACAGAAAAAAGCATCTAATAATAGAGAGCGCTCACCCCTCGCCGCTGTCGGCGTACAACGGTTTTTTCGGCAGCAAATGCTTTTCGCGTACAAACGATTACCTTGCAGCCAACGGCAAAACGCCTGTTGACTGGAATCTGAATTAATTAAGAATTGAGAATTAAGAAATAATAAATTTATGAGGTTTTAATTATGAAATACGTTGTTGTTTTAGGCGACGGAATGGCAGACTACAAGCTTGACGCTTTAGGCGGCAAAACCTGCCTTGAATACGCAAAAACGCCAAATATCGACGCCATAGCGCCCCTTTCGGAGGTAGGCCTGTGCAAGACGGTGCCGCAGGGGCTTAAGCCGGGGAGCGACGTAGCGAATATGTCGGTAATGGGCTTCAATCCTAAAAAGTACTACACAGGCCGCTCGCCTATAGAGGCCGTAGCCATGGGAATATCCCTGAAAGAGACGGACGTAACTTTGCGGGCCAACCTTGTAACCCTTTCGGACGAAGAAAATTATGCCGATAAAACCATGGTAGATTACTCCGCCGGCGAGATATCCACGGCGGAGGCTAAGGAACTTATAGAGTTCTTAAAAACCAAGCTTGACGACGAGGTGTTTAAGCTATATGCGGGGGTCTCTTACAGGCACTGCCTTGTTGCAGATAACGGCAAGACGGGCCATAACCTTACCCCTCCTCACGATATTTCAGACAGAAAAATCACTGAATTTCTGCCCGAGGGCCCCTGCGCGGACAAATATCTTGAGATAATGCAAAAAAGCTACGATCTGTTAAAGGACCACCCTGTAAACAAGGCGAGGATGGCCGCGGGCAAGAACCCCGCCAACAGTTTATGGCTCTGGGGCGAGGGCACCAAGCCTATGCTTGAAAATTTTAACCGCAAGACGGGCCTTAAGGGCGGCGTAATATCCGCCGTTGACCTTGTAAAGGGCATCGCCATGCTCGCCGATATGAAGTTTATATCGGTAAAGGGCGCCACGGGCAACTACGACACCGACTTCAAGGCCAAGGCGAACGCCGCCGCAGACGAGCTTTTAGGCGGCCTGGATTACGTATATATCCATATGGAGGGCCCCGACGAGTGCGGCCATCACGGGGATTACAAACACAAGGTATTTTCTATCGAACAGATAGACGGGCTTGTGGTAAAGACTTTACGGGAACGCTTTGAAGAGGCGGGCGAGGACTACGCCATGCTCATCTGCCCCGATCACCCTACCCCCTGCACGATAAAGACGCATATTTCCGACCCTATCCCCTACCTTTTGTACACAAACGTAAAAAACCTCGGCAACGGGGCAGCGCGTTACACCGAAGATGAGGCGGCAAAGACGGGCAGATATATCCCCGACGGATATATGCTTATAGATGCCATGCTTGACATTGTAAAGTAAATTGATGCGGCAATATGCCGCGATTAACGCAAAAAACGCCCGCGAGGCAAGCCTCGCGGGCGTTAATTACAGCAAGTTTTTTATAATGAATGAAAAATATCATTTTTTGCAGGCGTTTACAAAGGCCTCAAAAATTTTTCTTGAATTTTCGTCGCTTTTAAAGTTAAATTCGGGGTGCCACTGCACCGCCATGACAAATTTTTTATCGGGAAGGCAAACCGCCTCCGTAAGTCCGTCGTCGGCCGTCGCCATAACAAAAAGTTCCTCCGCGACATTTTTCAGCCCCTGGTGATGGTAGCTGTTTACGCCTATCCGCTCTGTCTGCAGAAGGTCGTACAAAGGGCTGCCCTTTACAATATTTACATAGTGTTGCGTTCTGCCGTAAGGCGGGCTCATGCGGTGGTTTATATCCGAATTGAACTCGGTAGGCAAGTCCTGGTACAAATCCCCGCCGTACAGCGCGTTTATAAGCTGTATCCCTCGGCATATGCCTAAAACAGGCTTTTCGTCTTTTACCGCCGCAGCGTACAGTATAGGCTCGATTTTATCCCGCCGCGGGCATGTCTCGCCGCAGGCTGCCCTCTTTTTTTCGCCGTGCAGCCCGGGGTTCACGTCGTGCCCGCCCGTTAAAAGCAAGCCGTCGCACATTTCAAAAACTTTCAATATATGCCCCGCGGGACTGTCGAGCGGCAAAATTACGGGAATGCCTCCCGCCTCCTTTATACCGTCCATATAGCCGGGGAGCATCCATATGCTCTGCTTTTCGTCGTCCCATAGGGGTGTAACTGCGATTATCGGATTCATTGCGATATATTCCCGCCTGAATTGTATTTTATCCCTCTCTCTGAAATAAAATTAATCCTCGCGGATAAGGTCTGACTTCCAGCCTACCGCCACAGCGTCGGGGCCTACGTGCGAACCTATTACGGGGCCCATAATAACCATTTCGGGCTTTATCGCAAACTTCTGCTCTATCATATCGGCGAGCGTCTTGGCGTCGTCTTCGGCGTCGGTATGTACGACAAAAATCATACTGTTTTCGGTTGAAGGGGGATATTTTGCCATCTTTTCAAGGGTAAATTCAAACGCCTTTCTCATTCCGCGTATCTTGTTGGTAACTATAAGCTTGCCCTCTTTATTAAAGGACAAAACGGGCTTTATATTGAGCATACTGCCCGCCATAGCCGAAATCGCAGATACCCTGCCGCCCCTCTTTAAATAGTTTAAATCGTTGGCTATTATCGAGTACTGTATGCGGGTCTTCATATCGTTTACCCTGTCAAACGCTTCCTGCGCCGTCTTGCCTTCGTCGCGCATTCTCAAAGCTTCGCGTACCAGGGCGCCCTGACCTATCGTAGCCGAAAGAGAGTCCACGGCGTACAGATTAAAGTCGGGATAGTCCTTTTTTATAGCCTCGCCCGCCTGCTGCGCCACCGTAACCGTAGGCGAAAGACCGCTGGATATAGTGAAATGAACCACGTCTTTGGCGCCCGCCTTGGCGAGTTTTAAAAAGTGGTTGTAGTGGCTTTCGTAGTTGAGCATAGAGGTGCGGGAAAGGCCGCCCTTCCTGAGTTTGTCGTAAAAATCGGTGTACTGGCTGTATTCGGTAAAGTTATCCAGGTAGTCGGTAAATTTACCGTCCTCCCCCTCTATCGTAAAGGTGAGGCTTACAAACGCTATGTCGTGTTCCTTTATAAAATCTGCGTAAAGGTCGCAGGTTGAGTCGGTTGACAGAATAAATTTTCTTTCCATAAAATAATAATCTCCAAAATTTAACTTTATACTTAAAATATAAATCAAATGTATTATATCACATTTACGTCAAAAAAGCAAGATAATTTTTATACATATAAAAAAACGCCATCCCCTTGCCTGGCATATTGCAAATATTTCACACGCATTAAATTGACATTCGCATCAATTTGCATATATAATTAAAGAAAGTGAAAAAGTATACAGCCAACGATATATTCGGTATGGCGATGTGCGTTGCAATGCTTATAGCGTCGTTCGCGCTTACGTTTACCATATCCGACTATTACATATTCAACAGAATATCTCAGTACGGCATAGCGTTCGTTTTAAGCCAGTGGATAAAAAAGGCGGGGATTATACTTCTGCCTATGGCGATATTTTTAAAGAGCCGCAACGCCGCCGACGCCGCGAAGTACATTCTGCCCGCCGCGGTTATTGTATCGCTGTGTACTTTCGGCGATTTTTTTGACATAACCAAGACGGCGGAAACCGAAGCCGAACAGTTTTACAACAGCATAAATTTATTTATGCCGAAATGGCTGAATATACTGCTGTTTTCCGTCCAGAGCGTAAGCTGCGTGTGCGCGTGCGGCTCGCTCTTTATAAAATACGGCTTCGGCGTAAAAAGCCCGCTGTTTTTGCGTACCCTTATATGTACCTTTTTGGCCGTAACGCCCCTGAATATATTTGAAAATTTCTTTGATATAAACGACTTCCCCGCAGATAGCTTCTGGCGGTTTTACAGCCTGAGCGTATGGCACCTCGCCGCGGTGATTATCCTTATAACTGTTACAGTTATATCGTACCTCTGCATAAAAAACAAAAACGGCGAGGGCAAGCTCTACTGCCTGAGGGTTATGGCGATGGTCCTTTTGCTGCAGTACCACAGCAAGGACAGCATGATTATAGGCGACGGCTACAATATGTACAACACGCTGTTTTCGTGCATACCCCTGTTTATATGCAACTTAGGCGTATACGTCGCCTCGCTGACGGTGTTTTTAAACAAAAAACCACTCTACCCTATATCTTTTTTCGTGCACGCGGCGGGGGCGATATCGGTATTTTTCTATTTCGGGAAAGACAGCTTGTCAAATTACGGGCTGTTCTGCAGCTATACGGCGCTGTACTTTGTGTTTACGCACTGCCTGCTGTTCGCAATCTGCGTAAATGTAGTGGCATTAAAGCTGTACATATTCCGCATCAAAGACTGCATAATACCGCTTGTATACTACTTTTTGGTTATAGTGACGGCCAGCGTGGCGAGCGCCCTGGTTACATCCTATTCTATAGAAGCGGGGCTTACGGGGAGCGACATACTCTACCCTAACTACGCCTTTACGCAGATAAATCCCCTGCCGTTTGAGGTGCCCGCGATATTTACAGTGACACTGTGGCATTACGATATAAATATTTTATACGAAACAGGCCTGTATATCTTTTACGTGGCGATATTTTTCACGTTCTACGGCCTGTACAGAATATGGCTCGCGCTGATTTCTGTAATTTTTAAAAAGAAAGCCGTTACGTAAAAAAGCATTCCTGATTTACGGAATGCTTTTTTTGAATGTTATTTTTAGTCCGTCGCCCCGCTAGTCTGCCATTCTGCGTGATGGCGTTAGCGCGAAACTTTGTGCACCGCATTTAAGGCTCCCCTAATAGGGTAGCGTAGCATACACAGTAGAGCTGGCGGCCGTAAGGCCTGAGGGGTTTTGTTGTCATATATTTAAACCCCTCCGCCACTTCGTGGCCCTCCTCCCCTATTAGGGGGGGGGAGGCTTTTTCTGTCATTCTGAGCGGAGTGCGTAGCACGCAGTCGAAGAATCTCATTCCGACCGCTTTCTTTCCATCGAGGAGGTCCTTCGACTCGCTTCGCTCGCTCTGGATAACAGGAGAAAAGCATAATCCTCGCGGGCGAGACGCCCGCGAGGATTTGGAGATACAATGTAAACAACGCAAAAATTCACATTGATGATTGAGTATAGTTATATAGTTTTATTTAGCATATGAATAATTAATTTTATCTTTATTTTCCAAATAAATATCGTCATATTCTGTCGAGTTGCCTTCTATTGTGGCACCCGATATTGTGAGGGTTATCTTTGCAATATCTTCATCAGATCCACTATTCAAATTATTCTGCGTTATAGCGGGTGCGTTTTCTGCTGTATATGTACCGCCGTTTATTGTAACTTGTATAACTTGCTTTGTTGTATGCTGTGAAATTGCAAGAGCGGGACCATATACAGTGTTACCACCGTTATTTGACTGATAGGAATAACTATCATTTGTACCTGCTACAGTACAATTATTTAATGTAAGGTAGCCGCCGCGAATTTCGATACCAGTTGAACCTGTAATTTCTGCATTACTTATTGATACTATCGCATTATAGTTCGGTAAATATATTGCAGTACAATCTTCAGCCGTGTATGTACCACCGCTTATAGTAAGGCTGACAGCGCTATCCGCGCCATTATTAGCGACACAATACCAGCCATAAGAAGTTACATTGCAGTCTGTCATTGTTAAAGACGAATATGTAAGCAGAGCAACACCGCAGCAATATTTTCCTTCCCCTTTTTCAAGGTCACCTGTGCCTATCGTAACATTTGTCATAGTTATTGCACCTGTGCAACTGCTACAATAAATGCCATATCCCCAGCTTGTGTATTTCATTGTAACTGTCAATTTTTCAAGATTTGCACTCTGAGCCTGATATAACCACAACCCAGTATCGCCAGTGTGGATTATACTGCCGCCAGTTGTATTTATAATACCGCAAACATAAACAGTTGCACCTGAAGCACTTGATTCTATAGTACCACCATTAAAATTCAGTGTGCCTGCCGCATAAACGCCGTATGTACCCGCGGTTTTAATTACGCCGCTATCTTTTGAATCATTTATTGTAAGCGTTGCGCCAGAAGCAATATAAACAGGATATGTTATTGAACCACACGCAATCGTGTTACCATTTAAATCAATAGTAAGGCTACCGCTACTTAAATATAATTCCGAGCTATAATTACCGCTTGCCGTTAAAGTAACGTCATTCAAAAGCGTTACTGCTTCGCCGCTTGATTTTGCAGCAGTTACGGCTTCAGCAAAAGTAGAATAATAGTTTAAACCTGCCCTTGCCTCATAAGATTCATATGTATCTTTAGATACGCTTGTCGTGCCAGATACGTTTGAAGATTCAAACCCTACGGCAACGCCAAAGTCTGAACCAGATTCTACAGTCAACGACGCATTACCTGAATTATCTACAACGGCTACTACCGTTGAATTAGATTTTGTAACAATACTTACGGTTGTCGCAGTCGAAGCGACCTCAACTTCGCCTACGCTTGCATTTGATTCAACCACAATGTGGCCATATTCTACGTTAATATTGCCCGTTACTGTGCCGTAGAGGTGATAAGAAGCTACTTTATCAACGGCGGTTATTGTAACTGTTGTAGCGCTGCCGTAATGGCTTACTGTCGCACCTTCGTCGTCAAGCTCAAGAGTACCGCCGTTTGTTACGAATGTAACAGTTTTTGCAGCAGTGCTGTCGGGTTTGTATGTAACATTGATATTTGTATTATTGCCAACCGATATACCCGCCTTTACTTCAAGGGTAGTGTTTTCGGCTAAAGTTCCCGATATGTACTGGCTGAAATCTGCATATGTAGAGTCGTACGACTTGGTTATTATCCAGATATTGCAGCTATCCGTTGTCAAAGCTTCGCCGTCTACTTCAACAAGATTGCCGTTTACAAGGTCGGCTTCTACATAAACAAATTCATTGTCTACCTCGTTCCAGACAATGAGCGTGCCGTCGCTGGTAGGTGTTAAATTTTCCACCTTATAGCCTGCCCCTTCGGCCGCGACCAAAGCTTCGTCTATAGTGGAAGGTTTACCGTTTATTGCTTCGTCGGTAGAAAGTCCTGTATTGAGGTTTTTAACCAACGAGTTATCGTTTGTCTTGTTAGCTTTATCGATCAAAGCCGTGAACGTAGGAACAAGAACAGCGATAAGTATGGCTATTACTGCGATGACTATAGAAAGTTCAACCAAAGTAAAGCCATGTTTGCGTTTTTGATTTTTTTGCATGATATTACCTCCGTTAAAATTACCGCATTGTCAGTAAATGTATACTTTTTTTAAAGGAAACTATTGCAAAAAATATTTTTGTATGCTAAACTAAAAACAGACGCAAAATCGCATTTTTTTAAACTAAAGTGTATACAAATAATGTATACATTTTTCCGACTATTGTTTTAACT
>JAJPXK010000078.1:0-3902 GCA_021205485.1 Clostridia bacterium
TTGCTGCCTGCGGTACAGGTAACATCACGTCGGGCAGTTCGGATAATTCTTCCGAAATTACCACACCGAATACTGATAACACGTCAAATCCAACGGATACAGGCGCAACAGACACACCTTCAGATACTGATACGGGCACTACAGACACGCCTTCAGATACGGGCAATACAGGCGACGAAACCACAGATACAAACATTTACGAAGTTGAGGCACCTGGAGAAGGACCTGCAAGCGCGTCAAATATCAGTTCTGTGGGCGGAGTTCCGCTTGTAACCTTAAATAACGGCGTAGAAATGCCCCGTTTCGGGTTGGGTACGCAGATTCAGAGTTTAGAGAGCGGCGACCTCGGAGTTTTAAACCGTACTTCACGCACGGCGGTTGCCGCGGCTTTACAGTCGGGATACAGACATTTGGACACGGCGCACGGCTATATGAATGAGCGCGGCGTCGGTCAGGGTATTATAGACAGCGGCGTTCCGCGTGAGGAAATATGGCTTACAAGCAAATTGTGGCCAAGCGATTACAGCGACGCGTATAACGCGGTAACTGAAATGCTTGAACGCTTGCAGGTAGATTATCTCGATCTTGTATATCTGCACCACCCCGCAGGTTCTATTTCACTTATTGAAAGCGCGTGGCGCGACCTTGAAACTTTATACCGCGAGGGTAAAATCCGCGCGCTTGGCATAAGCAACTTTGATAACCGAATGGAAGCGTTTAACGCCATAATGGACGAAGAAATCAAGCCGCAGGTAATGCAGATTGAATGTCATCCCTTTGCGCAGAGAACGGATACGCGCGCTCTGGCGGAACAATATAATATACAGGTTGAATGTTGGTATCCTCTCGGACACGCCGACCAAAGATTGTTAAACAGTGATACGCTTGAGGCTATAGCGGCAAATCACGGCAAAAGCGTCGTTCAGATTATTATACGCTGGCACATACAGGAAGGATTTTCGGTAATTCCGGGCTCTACCAACGCCGACCATATTCAGGAAAATATCGAAGTGTTTGATTTTGAACTAAGCGGCAGTGAAATGGAGCTTATCCGCGGCATGGACGAGGGCGACAGCGGAAGATATTACAACATAAATTACAGCGGTTCCATCGGAAATTACTTTGTCAATAACGCGCCGAGAGAATGGACAGGCGAGTTTTAATTATAAAATTTAAGAATAACCCGACACATATCACGCTTTGTCGGGCGGCAAGCCGAATTTCATCACCCCCCATAAGAAAAGCCTCCTAAATAAGCGTGATAACAATGTTTATATATTCGTGGGTATCGGCGGCGAATAACGGCTTGCCCGCCGCCGCTATCCATATTGTTTAAGCGACTACAGGTAGGCCACAAAATAAAACAGGCAACTATCTAAAAGGAGAAAAAGAAAATGAAAAAAGTACTTATACTTTCGGGCAGTCCACGTATAGGCGGCAATTCCGATATTTTATGCGATGAATTTATGCACGGTGTAAAAATAAGCGGCAACCTTGCAACAAAGATAAACGTTGCCCAAAAGAAAATAAATTATTGCAACGCCTGTTATTATTGCCGCAACCACGGCGGCGAGTGTATATTTAATGACGATATGGCTGAAATTCTATCGGCTATGATAGCCGCGGACGTGATTGTGCTGGCAAGTCCCGTTTACTTTTACTCTATAAACGCGCAACTTAAAACCGTTATTGACAGAACGCTTGCACGCTGGCTTGAAGTCAAAAATAAGGAATTTTATTACATAATAACCTGCGCCGACAAGGACGTAAAATCCGCGCAAACAACTCTCGATTGCTTCCGAGGCTTCGCGGCTTGCGTTCAGGGCGCGAAGGAAATGGGCGTGATTTTTGGTACGGGAGTGTACGATAAGGGAAAAATTACGGGAACCGCCGCCGCAAAACAGGCGTATGAAATGGGGCTTAAAGTATAATATGAAAACAAGAATATTAGGTAAAGATTTAAACGTTTCTTCTATAGGTCTGGGCTGTATGGGTTTTTCGCACGGCTACGGCGAGCCTATGAGCGAAAAGGATGCTATCCGCGCCATTTGGCGCGCCGCCGATATGGGTTATACTTTTTTTGATACAGCCGAAGCCTACACGGGAACGCGCTCTGACGGCTCGGTTTCTATAAACGAAAAACTTATACGCAAGGCGCTCGCGCCGCTTAAAGGAAAAGTGCATATAGCCACAAAATTCGGCGTCTTTTTAAACGGCAGACAAATTGTATGCGACAGCAGTCCCGAAAATGTCCGCCGTTCCGTTGAAGACAGTTTGCGTAAACTCGGCGTTGAGCAAATCGACCTTTACTATCAACACAGAATTGATAAAAATATTCCCGCCGAGGAAGTCGCGGGCGTTATGGCGGATCTCATTAAAGAGGGTAAAATAGCGCGTTGGGGAATTTCGGAAGCCGACGAGGAATATTTAAGGCGGGCGCACGCGGTCTGTCCCGTAACCGCCGTACAGAACAGATATTCTATGATGTACCGCGATTACGAAAAGCTGTTCCCCGTGCTGGAAGAACTTAATATCGGCTTCGTGGCTTTTTCACCGCTCGCCAACGGGCTTTTGACTGACCATTATAACAACGAGTGCGTTTTTGATATTAAAAGCGACTACCGTGCGGCAATGCCGCAGTTTCAGAAGTCGGCTTACGGACAAAATCAGGATTTACTCAATCTTTTAAGGACGACAGCTGAAAAATATAATGCAAGCCCCGCGCAAATTTCTCTCGCGTGGATGCTCAATAAAAAACCATATATAGTGCCTATCCCAGGCACAAGAAAAATGGAACGAATGAAAGAGAATGCCGTAGCAAGCGATATAACGCTAACCTCGGAAGAGGTAGCCGAAATTGACGCCGCGCTTGATAATATGACAACATCCGATATTTTCGGCGGTCATAATTATTGAATTTCAGATAATGAAATGAATACCCCATTTAATATAGCAACAATAAAGCGAGTTTCCCTATAAAATAGGTAACTCGCTTTTTTCGCTTGAAGGTGCAATTACTATAATATTTTAATTTTTTTCTAAAAATCCCTACGGTAACTGCACATTCTCCGCCCTGCTTTTTCGTTTTTATTCCGCAATACAGGCTCCCCTATTAGGGGAGCCCTAACAAGATGGTAAAAAGAAAGGCGGGTAATACACCCGCCGTCTATTTGGTTATTTAAAATCAATGTCTAATTCTTCGCTTGTAAACATAGGATCGCTAAAGAATTCTGCGGGAGTTACGTCTAACGTCCGCAGTAAAATAAGAAGCGTTCTTATATAAATATCTTTGTTCCTGTTTTTGCGTATGCTGCGGTATGTTTCGTAAGATATCGCCGCCTTGTTGCATAGCGTGTAAACGCCTATTCTCTTTTCTTTGCGGATTTTTTCCAGTTTATCGGATATGAGTTCATTCAATAACATACCAATATTTTATAAAAATTCACTATTATAATATCTGTGTTATAATAGTGATTTGCTTGACTTTTTTTTATTAAAAATATTATAATAGAGACAAGTTTGACCAAGGGGAAGTAAATATGAAAAAGGAAAAGCTTGAAAAACCCGAAATGCCGGTATCGCCTAAAAGCGTAAATGAATGTAATATTGTTGAAATAGGTAAATTTTGGTCGTATGTAGAATCTCGAAAGGCCCTTTATACCGGTTTAACTGCGTCGGCGGTGGTTGCATTTATTTTTGTGATATTAGGTTTAATTTTAATTGCGGAGAGTGTCGTTGTCGGACTTGTAATATGTTTATTTGGAATAATATTCGGTTTAATTCTTGCGTTGGCGGTAAAAAAACAAAATGGAAAACATGAAGATGTTTCATTTGAAGAAATCGGGCAAAAAAAATTAAAGGAGTATTTAGACGAACTCATCAATTCGCCCGACAGAATAATT
>JAJPXK010000078.1:3912-4326 GCA_021205485.1 Clostridia bacterium
ATCGGCCTAAATCTGGCAAACAACGGGCAAACAATATACGAAACAAAAAAGCAAAATGGTTTGACAAGAGCCGCTGTTGGCTATGTGCTGGCAGGGGGAGTCGGCGCCATCGTTGGAGCAAATACTGCAACGCAGGAAACAACGTCACAGCATATAGATGACTTTGTTGTAACAATAACGTACAACGATTTAAGCAGAGCGTATTTAGTTTGTAACTTCGGCGGCGACAAGACAGGAGCCGACCATCTGTATCAGGTATTTACAGTTATCTGTAAACGAAATGATTCTTAAAACTATTTGTTGTTGCGACGAGCGACAATTTGCGATTTCTACAGGGATTAATATACAAAAAAGGCCTTGATTTTTATAATCAAGGCCTTTTTGTATGAAAAATTCATCATATATCAAATTATC
>JAJPXK010000175.1 GCA_021205485.1 Clostridia bacterium
ATAAAAGACGTATGAAAAATTTTTGTATAACTTTTTTTATATTATTCATAATAATTGCAACGGTAATTTATGTGTCGGGCGGCGCCGAGGCCGACAACAGCGAAGATGCTTCTGACTATCTGCGTCTGCACGTCAGGGCGAACTCTAACAGCGAAGAAGACCAGGCGGTAAAATATAAGGTGAAGGACGCCGTGGTGGAATTTATCGCCCCGTACGCCGCAAACTGCCGCGACAAAGCCTCGGCCATGGAAACTATGGCGGCCATCGCGGGCGAGATAGAAGACGTATGCGACGGCGTGCTTAAAGAAATCGGCTTTAACTACTCTTCGTCCGCCGAAGTCAGGCAGGAAAACTTCCCTACGAGGGTTTACGGCGACGTGACGCTTGAAAGCGGCCTGTACGACGCGCTAATAATAGAGCTTGGTTCGGGCGAGGGCGACAACTGGTGGTGCGTGCTGTATCCCCCCTTGTGCTTCACCTCGGCCTCGGCAGACGTAGAGTACCGCTCTATAATATACGACATAATACAAAAGTTTTTTAATTGACAGGCGCCCGCAACGGGGCTTAAGGAGGAAAAATGAAAAAAGCACTTAAAATAGGCTTGGTTGCGCTTTCGGCGGCAGCCGTTTGTACGACCACTGCGCTATTTAATACGGCAAACGGCGATATAGACGCCGCTTCGCCCGTACAGCAAACCGCCGTTTTAAGGCAGGGGGCCAGCGGCGGCGAAGTAAAAGAATTGCAGCGCCGGCTTAAAATGTGGGGCTACTACGACGGCGAGACGGACGGCATTTACGGCCCCGCCACCGTAAAAGCTGTGAAATACTTCCAGCAGAAAAACGGCCTTACCGCCGACGGCATCGCAGGCATTAAGACCTTTGAGGCCCTCGGCATGAACGATTCTGTAAGGGTTTTGCAAAACGAGAAGGCGTACAACTCTGACTATACAAGCTCGGATATGTACCTTCTCGCAAAGTGTATTTACGGCGAGGCCCGCGGCGAAAGTTACACAGGCCAGGTTGCGGTAGGCGCCGTGATTATGAACAGGGTAGCCTCGTCGCTGTTCCCTAACACCGTTTCGGGCGTTATCTACCAAAAGGACGCATTCACCGCCGTAACAGACGGGCAGATAAACCTTACGCCCGACCAGACGGCCTTAAACGCCGCGCAGGACGCGTTGAACGGCTGGGATCCTACCTACGGGTGCCTGTATTACTATAACCCTGCCACGGCGACAAGTTCGTGGATTTTTTCAAGGCAGACGGTCACGACTATCGGCAGACACGTCTTCGCCATATAGGAGGAACAAATGAGCGAAAAGAAAGTTTCAAGCGGCGCCGAGAAGGCAGAAAATCTTACGAGGAAGAAAAGCGACGGCTCAAAGCCTAAGACGCAGAGCGAAAATGTAAAGAGCAAAACGGACGCAAAGCGGCAGAACGCGGCAAAGCAAAAAAAGCCAGAGACGCAGAAAAAACAACATACCAAAGAGGATAATAAAGAGGACAAAAAGTTAGAGGCGGCAAAGCTTAAGGCCGAAAAGAAGGAACGCCGCCAGACGCGTAAGCTTGAACACAGGCAAAAGAACGCCGAACGCATTGCGGCGTTGAAAAACAAACGGCTTGAACGCAAAGAAAAGAGGCTTGAACGCAAGGAGCAGTTAAAAAACGAGACCCGCGCCATGCGGATAGAACGCAAAAAAGAGGAGCGTCTCGCCAAAACTGAGGCGAAAAAGGCGAAAAGAGAGGCGCGCCTGAACGCAAAGATCGCAAAACGCGAGCACGCGTTAAAAGTCAGGGCGGAAAAGAACAAAAACAGGCGTACCAAACAGCGTACCCCCGGCTTCGGCGGCTGGCTCGCGGCGGTAATAGCCCTCGGCGTTACCACCCTCGCTTTAGGCACTATGCTTACCTTCGGCTGGATGAACTACAGCGGCATAGAGGCCGTTATGACAAGCGACGCCACGCATTCCCTCTACGAACTCAACGCCATAGTGGACAATATGGACGCCAACCTTTCCAAGGCGAGGGTCTCTTCCTCTGCGGGCGAGCAGGCGATGATACTCTCTGACCTTACAGTGCAGAGCGAACTCGCCGAAAGCTGCCTTGAAAATTTACCCGTGGCGGGCGAGCTCACAAGGAGCCTTACCTCATTTATAAACAAGATGAACGATAGCTCGCAGAGCATGCTCTATTCGGTGGCTTCGGGCAAAGAACTTTCCGACAGCCAGATTGCTGCCATTGAATATATGTATGAGACAAACCGCGAGATTAAGGAGATTTTAAACGACCTTACGGGCAAGTGCTGCGAAAAGGAGATGCTCGCCGCATTGAGAAAGCATAAGGGCGTTATGTTTGACAGCTTCGGCGAAATTTCAAATATTTCTATAGAGACGCCTAAAGAAATTTACGACGGACCCTTCGCCGAACAGACCGACAAGGTAAGCGCCAAAAATCTTGACGGCCTTGAAGAGATCACCTCGTCTGAAGCCGAGGGCCTCGCCGCAAAGTATTTCGCCGACTACGACGTAACAGACGTTACCTGCACGGGCGAGACTACGGCAAAACAGCTTTCCGTTTACAACGTTACCATGGCTTCGGAAGACGGCGAGTATTTTGCGCAGATTTCTAAGGCGGGCGGCAAGGTCGTTATGTTTGACAGCTTTAAAGAGTGCCGCGACCATAACTTTGACGTAGAAAACTGCATTACTATTGCAGAAAAGGCCCTCACCTCCCTCGGCTTTGACGATATGCAGGCCGTATGGACGAGCGAAAGCGGCACAACGTGCAACCTCAATTTTGCCTGCGTACAGGACGGCGTTGTGATTTACCCCGACATTATAAAGGTGAAAGTTTGTGAAGAAAGAGGCATTGTGACGGGCGTTGAGGCGTTGTCCTATGTACTGAACCATACGCAGAGGCAAATTGAAGACGCAAAACTCAGCAAGGAAGAAGCGCAGGACAAACTCAACGCGTCAGTTGAAGTTACAGGCGGCAGGCTTGCGATTATCCCTCACGACGGGCAGGAAATGCTTGCGTACGAATTTTACGGAACGTACGGCGGCAACGAGTACTATATTTATATAGACGCAAACACTGGCGCGGAGCTTGACGTATTCACTGTAATAGGTACCGCGCAGGGCAAAGCATTGATTTAACAATAAATAAACGGTTGTAACTACGCTTACAGCCGTTTTTACATACCAACGTTTCACGTTAAACAATTTTGTGCAAAAGATATAAAGTTTACCCGCCCCTCAAGTAATCAATAATTAATTAAACATCACAAAATCTTGCCTTCCCCTTTTACGGGGGAAGGTGACCCGTAGGGTCGGATGAGGGGATAAATTTACCTTGTTTTTAATAATAAATGAGGACTTCCGAATAAATCAGGCTCCCCTAATAGGGGAGCCTTTTATCATAATAAGGGTAGGCTGAAATGATACTCACACCAAAAACAATACATTTGATTTATTTTAAATAATATGGTATACTACTGCCATGTTAGAACTTAAAGACCTTACAAAAAACACAAAATATAAAATTCAGGTTAAAAAATTATATAAAAAGGCATTCCCTGCAAACGAGCGTCCGCCTTTTGGCGCCCTGTGGCGTAAAGCTAAAAAGGGAAAAGGCGAGCTGTACGCCGCGACAAACAAAGATATGTTTGTAGGGCTGACGCACGCCGTTATTTACAAAAATCTTGTGTACGTCTACTTCCTCGCGGTGGAAAAGAACAACCGAGGCAAGGGGTTCGGAAGCAAAATACTGGCCGAGCTTAAAAACAAGTACAAAGATTACAATATCGTACTCAACATAGAGGAACTTGACGAAAACGTCGAAAATTTTGAAGACAGATTGAACCGTAAAAAATTTTACGAGAAAAACGGCTTCCGCCTTACGGGCATAAAAACCATAGAAAAGGGCGTAAGGTACGATTTAATGCTCTGCGGCGAAGACACAACGTACAAAGAATTTGCCTCTCTTATAAAAAATTTTGCAGGAAAGCTTATCTACAAGCTTTATTTCCGCCAGGGTTAGATAAATTTTCGTCAAAAACCGCCAATTAATCAGCACAAATTCGGCAAATAATATATTGTTGTAACTATAATTATTACAATACTTTTTATAAAAATTGCATAAATTTAATACGTTTTTATGTATAAAATATACCTAAATTGGCAACAAAGTACCGTTTTTTAATTGTTGTTGTAATTATTATAATTACAACATAATATGCAAATTTACAACTTTTAACCATTAAAATACCCTAATATAGCAAAAAACGGGGAGATAACTTAAGTTATCGC
>JAJPXK010000082.1:0-8250 GCA_021205485.1 Clostridia bacterium
CACTTTAACTTGTATAATTAAGTTATACTTGCAGATTGATTATACTACTTTAATATAATTATGTCAATCTTACTGTTAAAAGGAGGAATCTGGTATGGAAAAACAGACGGCGGGCAGAGATAAACTTTCAGATATCGCCCCTAAGTTCGCTCAGCTTAACGACGACGTGTTGTTTGGCGAAGTATGGTCGAGAGAAGACAAGCTTTCGCTCAGAGACAGGACAATAATTACGGTTACCGCCTTAATCTCTAAGGGAATAACCGACAGTTCTCTTATGTATCATATACAAAACGCTAAAAATCACGGCGTAACAAAGACTGAGATGGCGGAAATTATCACGCACATCGCCTTTTACGTAGGCTGGCCTAACGCGTGGGCTGTGTTCCCTATGGTTAAGGAAGTTTACGCGGACGAGAAAACGGCCTGCGGCGACAGTCTTTTCGGCTTAGGCGAGCCTAACACGGCTTACGCGAAGTATTTTACAGGCGAAAGCTATTTAAAGGTATTGAATACCAAAGGCGTAAGCGTGTGCAACGTCACCTTCGAGCCTGCGTGCCGCAACAACTGGCACATACACCACAAGGGTGGGCAGATACTTCTATGCACCGACGGCGAGGGATTCTATCAGGAATACGGCAAAGAGGCGAGAAGGCTTCGCCCCGGCGACGTTGTGTACATAGCCCCCGAGGTAAAGCACTGGCACGGCGCAGCGAAAGACGAGTGGTTTACTCACATATCTATAGAAATTCCCGCCGAGGGCTCTTCTAACGAGTGGCTCGAGGCGGTGGACGATAACTATTACGAAGACGTAAATAAAAGGAGATAATTATGTTAGGAAATTTTACTTACTCTAACCCTACAAAACTTTACTTTGGCAAAGACGCCCTGGACAGCCTTTCGGCGGAGCTTGAAAATTACGGCAAAAACGTAATGCTTGTTTACGGCGGCGGTTCTATAAAAAAGAACGGCATTTACCAGAAGGTGGTAAAAATCCTTAAAGCCTGCGGCAAGAACATAGTAGAGGACGGCGGCGTCATGCCTAACCCTACGGCGGAAAAACTCTACGAAGGGGCGGAAATTGCCCGCACTCATAACGTTGACCTTATTCTGGCGGTAGGCGGAGGTTCGGTATGCGACTATTCAAAGGCCGTTTCCGTTTCGGCGTACTGCAAAGAGGACCCCTGGGACAAATACTTTATCCGCTTTGAAGACGTCTCCTGCGATATTATCCCCGTAGGCTGCGTGCTTACGATGGTAGGCACTGGCAGCGAAATGAACGGCGGCTCGGTTATTACCAACCATAAGCAAAAGCTTAAGATAGGCCACGTCTTCGGCGACAACGTGTTCCCTAAATTTTCCATTTTGAACCCCGAATTTACCTATACTTTGCCTAAGTACCAGATGACGGCGGGCATATACGATATAATGTCGCATATACTTGAGCAGTATTTTTCGGGTACCGACGACAATACCTCAGACTATATAGCCGAGGGGCTTCTGCGTTCGCTTATCGTAAGCGCGAGGGCGGCGGTGAAAAACCCCGAGGACTACGAGGCGAGGAGCAACATTATGTGGACGGCGACATGGGCTCTGAATACGCTTATCGCCAAGGGCAAGACCACCGACTGGGAAGTGCATATGCTCGGCCAGGCCGTAGGGGCGTATACCGACGCCACTCACGGAATGACCCTTTCGGCCGTATCCATGCCCTATTACCGCCATATTATGCCGTACGGGCTGGAAAAATTTGCCCGCTACGCCGTAAACGTCTGGAACGTTAACCCCGACGGCAAAACCAAAAAAGAGGTTGCCGAAGAGGGCCTTATCGCTATGGAAAGCTGGATGAAAGAGATCGGCCTTGTAATGAATATATCCGACCTCGGGGCTACCGAAGATATGCTGGAGGGCATCGCATCGGCGACGTTTATAAACGAAGGCGGATACAAAATACTCGACAAAAACGAGGTTACAGAAATTTTAAAAGAAAGCCTGTAATATGCGTTAATCGCGGCATATTGCGGGGGCAATTTTTAAGCGGAGCGGCCAAAGCCGTTCCGCTGTATTTTATTTTTTCGCCGCCGCAAAACAGCTTGATAGGATAGCTGTAATCCTGATAAAAAATTTTGATAGCGGCGTTAATTATTTGGTGCATTTACGGATATGTTGTGATATAATATGCTCGTATGAAAAGTTTGCTTGAATTGTACAAAATAGGCAGGGGCCCTTCCAGTTCTCATACCATGGGTCCCGAAAGGGCGGCCAGGCTGTTTTCTGCGGCGTATCCCGACGCGGACAGCTACAAAGTTACCCTTTACGGCTCGCTCGCGCTTACAGGCAAGGGCCACGGAACGGACAGCGTGCTGCAAAAGACCTTTGTAAAGCCCGTAACGGTGGCCTTTGATGCCAAAACGGAGACGCCTCACCCTAACACTATGGATATATACGCCGTAAAGGACGGCGCCGAGGCGGGGTACTGGCGCGTCTTCAGCATAGGCGGCGGGGCGATAGAGGTAGAGGGGAAAAATTCTTACGAACCTCCCGAAGTCTATCCGCACAATACATACGCCGAAATACGCGCCTATTGCGAAGAAAACGAGATTACCATCCCCGAGTACGTGGAACGCTTCGAGGGCCCCGATATATGGGACAGACTTGACAATATCCGCGAAGCGATGCGAAAATCCATAAAGGAAGGTTTAAAAGCCGAAGGCGTTCTTCCGGGCGGGCTTGATACCCTTCGCAAGGCGAAAACTCTTTACAGGCAAAAGCATATAGACGAGAGCCCCGAAACAAGGGAAAACCGCCTTGTGTGCTCGTACGCCTTCGCCGTAAGCGAAGAAAACGCCGCGGGCGAGGTTATAGTCACCGCCCCTACGTGCGGTTCCTGCGGGGTGGTGCCCGCCGTATTGAAATACCTCAAGGAAAGGCACTCATTCAGCGACGAAGAAATTTTAAAGGCGCTCGCCACGGGCGGAATTATAGGCAATTTAATCAAGCATAACGCCTCGATTTCGGGGGCCGAGTGCGGATGCCAGGCCGAGATTGGCTCGGCTTGTTCTATGGCCGCGGCGGCCGCGGCTCAGCTTTACGGAATGGACTTCGACCAGATAGAATATTCCGCCGAGGTGGCTATGGAACACCATTTAGGGCTCACCTGCGACCCTATAGGCGGGCTTGTGCAGATTCCCTGCATAGAGCGGAACGCCGTCGCCGCGATGAGGGCTTTGAACGCCGTTTCTCTTGCAAATTTTCTCACGCTTTCGCATAAACTTTCCTTCGATATGGTGGTAGAGACTATGTATCGCACTGGCAAAGATTTGCGCTGCGAATACAGGGAGACGTCTGAAGGCGGCCTCGCCGCTACATATCGCCCGCTGATAAAAAAGTAGAGTAATTCGGGCATATTATCGCGTTAATTAAAAAAACAAGACGCTAATGCGTCTTGTTTTTTTAATTACTTTTTATTAGGAGCTGGTTTTGTCGTCGCGTCTATATAATGTTTGTGTACGGCGGCAAGGTCGCCTTCTTCCACAATGAGGCCGCCGTCAAGCCATATCGCCCTTGTGCAATATCTTGTAGGCGCCCCGTGCGAAACCATTACAAACGTAAGGCCTTGCTTTCTTAATTCGTCCAGCCGCGTAAGGCATTTTCTGTTGAACGCGCTGTCGCCTGCCGCGAGGGCTTCGTCCAGTAAAAGTATATCAGAATTGTTGCCTATCAGGCTTATGGCTATGGAAAACGCCAGCCTGCCCCTCATGCCCGACGAATACGTCCTTAAAGGGGCGTGGATAAAGTCGGCAATTTCAGAAAATTCTATAATTTCGTCCACCTTATCTTTGATTTGCTTGCGGGTATAGCCCATTATGGCGCCGTTTAAGTAGATGTTTTCCATTCCCGTGGCGTTGCCGTCAAAGCCCGCGCCGTAGCCCATAAGGGGGGCGATGCGGCCCTTGCACTCAACCGTTCCTTCGGTAGGCCGCAAAAGGCCTGATATTATCTTTAAAAGCGTGCTTTTGCCCGCCCCGTTTCTGCCGATAAGCGCGACGCCTTCGCCCCTTCTTATCTGGAACGAGACGCCCTTTAAAGCTTCAAACTTTTTCTTTTTAAGGTCCCGTTTCAAGGCTCTTACAATGGTCTCTTTAAGCGAATTTACACCCGATTCGTACATGGTGTACCGCATTTTTACGTTTTTAACGTCGATGATAACTTCGCCTTCTTCGGCTTTTGTCTCCTCCGCGGCGGGGGCTGCGGGTTTGGCTTCCTCCGTTTTTACGGGCTCGGCGGGCTTGGCCGCCTCTGCTTTAGCGGGCTCCGCGGGCTTGGTCTCATCTTTTTTTTCAGGTTCTGCCTGTTTAACTTCTTCGTTTTTATTCTCTTCCATGTCCAACCTCAAAGCTGCGAAGATATTCTGTTCTTTAACGCATGCATAAATATCCAGCCTATGGCGAGCGATATGAATGCGAATCCGTACATCATCAGGTAAGCTTTTGCGTCGGGTATGACGCCCGTCATCATCTGCCTGAATGCCGTAAGATATTGGTACATAGGGTTATATTCTACAACTTTCATAACTAAGTTATAATAAGCCGATCCGGAGTCGAACCTTGAAACGGAGTAGAATATAGGGGTGAGAAAACGCCATAACGTTGAAAATACCGAATAGATGTACTGCGTATCCCTGAAAAATACGTAGAGGGTGCTCAGGAAAAATGATATTCCTATAGAGAATATAAGTTCCGCAGGCAATATTGTAATTATAAGTATCAACTGCCAGTGGAATTCATATCTTACGGCGCCTGTAAAACAGCAAATAATCATAACTGCGAGCAGAGCTATAGATGAAAAGAGGAAGGATACCAGCGCCGTAAAAGCCTTTGAAAGGGGGAATATCTCCATAGGTACGGGCGTGCTGAGCAATAGTCCGCTCTGCCCGACTATGCTTGATATAGATCCGTTTGTCGCCTCGGTCATAAGTCCGAATACTATGTTGCCCGACAGTATATATAAAATATACGGCAATCCTTCCATATCCGAACTGTTTGTAAACAGAACGGAAAATACAAGGTACATTACAAGGGTGTTTAAAAGGGGATTGAGTACCGACCAAAGTATGCCTATAACCGAGCGGTAGTATTTGTTTTTGATATTTCTTTTAACAAGCAACGAAAGCAAAAACAACCGCTGGCTGAAATTCCCGCTTTTAACTCTGTGTACTGTTTTCATCATAGATAATGTTCTCCGATCTTTTGTTCTTCAGCCACAGATATACGCGCTTCGGAACAAAGATTAGTAAAATACTTTTAAATGCCTTTATAAACCCGGAAAAATTTTTTAAAGCGGCGGCTCCGCGAATCCTTACGCAAAATTCGTTCAGCCTTGTTTTTGGCGTATGCTTGGATACGTCGCCGCGTTTTTCCTCGTAGTCGATAAGGGCCTCTTCCATATTATAGCCTATAAATCCGTTTTTGTAAAGCCTAAAATATAAATCGTAGTCTTCGCATCGGGTTGTATAGCTTTTATCAAGATATCCGCCTACGCTTTTTATCGCCTCGGCGCGGATGAGCAGGGTAGGCTGTATAAAGACGCATCTGCTCGCAAGATCTTTTTTTTCGGGGCGGGGCATATACTGCCTTTTGCCGTAAATTTTGCCGTCTTCTTTAAGGTTTGCGGCGCTGCACACAAACGCGTATTCGGGATGAGAAGCCAAAAATCCAAGCTGTTTTTCCAGCCTGTCGGGGTGAGAAAAATCGTCCGCGTCCATCCTCGCGATAAATTCGCCCCTCGCCGCCGAAAGGCAGGTGTTGAGGCTTTTTGTAAGGCCCTGGTTTTTCTCGTTTTTCAAGACGACGCATCTTGAATCTTTTTCTGCGGCTTCCCTTATGATTTCCGCGGTATTATCCGAGCTTCCGTCGTCTAACAAAATAAGCTCTAAATCGCGATAGCTGCCGCATAGTATGCTGTCTATCGCTCTTTTTAAAGTTTTTTCAGAGTTGTAGGCGCTCATTAAAACGGAAATCACTTTTTTATACCCCGATTATATCGTCGTAATAGTCTGTAAGCCTGCGAGCTTCCCTTGAAATATCGTAGCCCGCGGATATTACCTTGTCTTTGGCAAAGTAGTCGCGTTCAAAGCTTCCGCGCAACCTTTCAGACCAGGCGTTTATATCGTTCGCCAGAAATTCGCAGCCGCCCGTTACGTCGGTCTCCCTTGCCACCGCGTCAGAAAAGAGGCACTTCAGCCCCGAGGCCTGCGCTTCAAGGGCGGATACGCTCATTCCCTCGTACAGGGAGGGCAGGCAGAATACGTCCGCCGCCTTGTACCATATATCGGGCTTGCAGGGCGGCGCAAAAATTACCTTGCCTTGCAAATTCAGCTCGCCGCAGAGCTTTTCAAGATTTTTCTTTTCAGGTCCGTCGCCTAAAAGAACAAGCTGCATGTCTTCCCTTTTTGCTTCGGCGAAAGCCCTTATAAGAAGGCCGAGGTTTTTCTGCTTTGCAAATCTCCCCGTAAAAAGAGCCGTGGTTTTTGTAAGCGAGCAGGCCTTTTTAGCCTCGGCGTGCTCGCTTTCGGAGCAGGAAAATCTGGCTGTATCTATGGCGTTAGGCAAAATAAAAGCCTTGTCCGCCTGTTTTTTGAAGACGCTTTCCGCCGCGGAGCGGCTGCACGCCGCAAGGTGAGTGGCGTACCTTCCCGCAAACGGACGCATAAATTTTTTAATCAGATACCTGTCGGAATTTTTGTTGAACGAGCTGTGCGCGTGGCATATCCTTACAGGCACGCCGCATTTTGCCGCCGGCTCAAGCGCTATGGCCGAAAGTATTGTCATATGCGAGTGTACGGCGGCGTAGCCCCCTTCAAGGCAGAATTTTTTAAGCTCTTCAGCGGCCTTTAACGGGTCTTTGTCAAGGCGGGGAATGTAAAATATCTGCGACTGCGCGTCTGTTGCCTTTACCTTGTCGTCAAAGGGCGAAGGGGAGTAGGCCGCAAAGTCAAACCTGTAGCGGGAAAGGTCACAATGCTCCATATAATTGAGCAAACAAGAGGCAACGCCCCCTAAGTTAGTGTTGCCTGTTATCTGTAATATTTTTATTCTGCCGTCTGCCATAATTTTGTCCGTCATTCTTTTGACGCTTCCGTCATAGCCGCCTCGGGCTGCGAGATAGGTTTATTAGGAATAACTTCGCCCTCGTCAAAATTGCCGGCGGTGGCTTCGTTTATTTTGTAATTTTCTATTACGTCAAGCTTTAAAGCGTTGTACTCGTCCCAGGGGACGCGTTTTATAAATCTGCGTTCGCCCGCAAACAGCACGGCTATAGTCTTGAAGAATATCTTTACGTCGGCGAAAAACGAAAGATGCGTAACGTAGTACGCGTCGTAGTAACGCCTTGTTCTGTCTTTAAGGTGAGAGTTCCCGCTTACCTGCCCTAAACCCGTAAGGCCGGGCCTCATTTCAAATTTGATAAGTTCCCATTCCTCGTACTGGAAGTGGTGAGCCATAAGCGGCCTGTGGCCGATTATGCACATTTCGCCCCTTAAAATATTTGCAAGCTGAGGCAGTTCGTCTATGCGGAGTTTGCGTATAACCTTGCCTACTTTGGTAAGGTTTGCGTTGTTGTCTTTGATTACAGGCCTGTTAGGGTCAAAAGGTATGTCGGTATCCTTCATCGAACGGAACTTGTAGCAGTTGAAAATTTTGCCGTATCTGCCCCGCCTCGGCTGGCTGAAAATCACCTTTCCGCCGTCCTCTATCTTTATTGCGATGGCGACGGCGGCGAAAACAGGGGAGGTGGCTATAAGAGCGAAAAAGGCAAAAATAAAGTCTAACGCATACTTAAAGTCTAAATACCCCGTATTAACTTTTTTCCGTTGATTATTTTCTCTCTTCATCATAGTTTCCAGCGTAACTTATTCAGGCGGCAAGCCAGGCTGCGTTTTTACGCTTTGCCGCGATGCTTCGGGTTTTTAGCTTTATGATAAAAAGCCCGCAAACACTGCGAGTATTATAGCATATATTTCGTCATAAATCAACTATATGCGACACAGTACTTTGACTTTTGTGCATAGCGGGATTTTTTAAAAAACAGGGGTAAAATTGTCAAAAAATATGGTTTTTCGGCATAAATTCGGCCTGAAAGCGGAAATATTTATACAAAAAAATTTTTTTCGCGGAAAAAGGAATTATTTTTATGTATAAACAAAAATTGGCGGAAGAGTAAATTCCGCCTTATTAACTCAGGCTGTCAGACTAC
>JAJPXK010000082.1:8260-25229 GCA_021205485.1 Clostridia bacterium
AATACGCCGAGGTTATAAAAAATGTGAAAGTTAGCAAAAATTTAAGAATTTACTGCAAAAACGGGATAAAAAGATGTGTTCCATACAAAAATATTTTAGTTTAATATAATTTATACGCTTGCTTTATTTTTTCGCTTATACTATACTTAATTGTAAGATGATTTAATATGCGGCAGTGTGCCGCGTTATTGCAAAACCGAGTAAAATTTTCCAAAGAAAAGACGGGATTAAACCGTTTATATACCAAAGGAGGACAGGATTTATGAAGCTTGCGCAGCTTAAATATTTTCTTGCCGTTTACAGATCAAATAATTTCACTGTGGCAGCGAACGAACAGTATGTGTCTCAGCCTGCGATATCCCGCGCGATACGCGATCTGGAGCAGGAATTCGGCGTACGGTTCTTCAAAAGAAACAACAACCGCCTTGAGATAACCGAACAAGGCGAATGGCTGGCGGAGAGGGCCAAGTTCATTTTAAGTTACGTTGACGAAACGGAACAGAGCCTGCACGCCATGTCGGCAAACCAGGGGTATGTCCGCATGGGGGTTGACCCTATGGTGGCTACCGCGTTTATCTTCCCCGTAGTCATCGAACTCGCGGAAAAGTACCCCGATACGAGGGTGGATATCACCGAGGCGGGCTCGGTATCTTTAAGGCAGCTCGCCGAAGCCAGCCTTGTAGACTTTTCCGTCTGCATAACCGACGGCCTTGAAAGCAGCAAACTGCAGCTTACGCCTATATTGACTTCCGAACTCGTCTACTGCGTAGGGCAGAACCACCCTTACGCCAAAGAGGGGAAGGAAGAGGTGTCGATAGAAGAACTTTCAGACCAGAAGATTATCCTCTTTAAAGAGGACAGCTTCCAGCATATGTTCATCAAGGAAAAGTTCGCCGAATGCGGAAGCCATCTCAAGGTCTATATGTGCACCGACCAGCTCAACAGCATAGTGGATATGCTTAATTTCGGCAACTGCGGGGCGTTCCTTTTTAAGGAAATCGCAGAGAGCAAAGGCCTGAAGGCCATTCCGCTTAAAGATAAGATAAACCTGAACATCGGCATTGTGTGGAACAGCTCGCACAGGCTTGACGAGGCCGAACTGCGCGTAAGGAACTTTATTGCTTCCCGCTTCAACGCCGAAGAACTTTCGCCCGAAGACGTTCTTATGGAAGACTATAAGGACGACTTGTCGGACGCGGAATAATTTAACTGATTTAAATAAAAAAGGCTTCTCTTTAAGAGAAGCCTTTAAAATTTTTATAGAGTTTTTAACCTTCAAACAGTTCGGTCCAGCGTTCGCGGGAACACATTTTGTCTGCGTTTTCGCGGTAGTCCTTTTTGATTTTTCCGTAGCCGAAGATAAGCCTGAAAAACATTTTCGCGGCTTTTCTGCGGAGTTTGTTCCTTTTTTTTGCGTCAAATTGGCATACATACCCCGTATGCGTCGACGAGTTGTATCTTATTACCGACTTTTTAAGGTAAGAGGTGGCCTTTATTTTAGAACCTGCGTCGGTTACGCCCGTCTTGTCTTTCATTAAAAACGCAGGCGTGAAATTTTCGGTAAACAGCAGAGCTTTTTTAAATACGCTGTTTGGTTTGAGTTCCTTTTCGCAAACAAGTTTTTCGGGGTTAAAGCCGTACTCTTTTTCTATCTGTCCGCAGGTTAAATATTGCGGCCTTTCGGCCATAATTTCGGCGTTTAGCTCTTCCGGTTGGTTTAAAGACAGCAAAAAGCCGCTTCCCTTAATAAAATCCTCGTAGCCCCGCAAAATTTTTTCTGCGCAGGCGTAGTCCTTGGCGAGCAGTTGCCTGTGCGCGCTGTACAGCAGCTTAAGGGCGACGGAAAATCTTGAGCGGGTCCCGCGCATCGCGCATTCCATGGCCTCGTTTCTCTTTATATAGTACTCCAGCGAGGGGTTGTACTTGCCAATAAAGTCGCTGTGCCATATGGCGACGCCGTTGCAGCAGATAATTTCGGAGCCGCATCTTACGCCGTACTCGATGTCGTCGCATTTTATAAAAAAGGGCATAGGCAGCCCGTATTTTTTTACGTTTGACGAAGGCATGCAGCAATACCACCAGGCGTTAAAGTCGGGCTTTTCGGCGTTTTCGTTGTTTATAAGGTTCTGAGAAAGGCTCATGTCGAGCTTGCCGTTTACAGAGCGTATTTTAAGGCCGTCGAACTTTCCGCCGAACTCCTGCTGCAGGCAGGGATTTTCAAGTATGAGCATGGACCCGCCGATGGTAGCCCCGGCGTGCTCGGGCGTAAGAAGGGAGGCGAGCGTCCACGTGCGTTTTATCGTTTCAAAGTCAAACTCAATATCGTCGTCCATAAGCAGAGTATGAGTGTAATTTCCGCTGTCCGCTACTTCGAGCATGCCCCTCGCGAAACCGCCGCTTCCGCCTAAATTTCTGTTTTTGATTACGGTATAGTACGGGCTCTTTTCAAGATCCAGCGTTTTGGCGTTATCTATAACGAAGGCGTGCAGACGGCTCTGCCAGACGGGCTCCTTTTTAATGCCTTTTATAAGCCTTTCAAGGTTGCCCCTGACGAACTTTTCCCTGTTGTACGTGCAGATTATTATGCCTATATTTACCTCTTTCGCAGGTTCGCGGTCAGTGTTCCAGCTTCCCGAATACAGCTCACAGCCTTCCTTGGAATATACCGTAAAGTAGAGGTAGCCGCCGTCCGGAAGGCAGCTAATATCTGTTTCGCAGGCAAAATTATCGCAGGCGTCCTCTGTTTTAAGTACGGAGATTGCTCCGCTTTTTGTCATAAGGCAAATTTTTACGGCGTAGCGGCCCGAGCCTTTAAGCTCAAGCTTTACCTTCTGCACGCCGCAGTACTCGCGGTAGACGCGGTAGGGGAACAGGTTGAAGTATGTACCGAAGTCGGCCTCTCCGCCGCCGGCTATAATCAGCCTGCCGCCGTTTTTGTCGTACGCGGCCCCGCCTTTATAAAACAGTCCGCCGGTATGCGGAACGTTGTTCCCGAAAATCAAATCAAATAGTATCACAAAGCAATTATATCACATATATTCCGACAAATCAATGCCAAATTCTGCAAATGGCGGCTTTTTTTACAAAAAAAACGCCCCGAAATGTTCGGGGCGGCAATTTTATTAACCTAATTCTTTTTCGGCGCAAGTCAAGGCGGCGGCGATTACTTTGTCCATATCGTAGTATTTATACTGGCCTAACCTTCCGCCGAAGATTACGTCGCCCTCTTTATCGGCGAGGGCCTTATATTTTGCGTATAAGGCGTCGTTGCGTTCGTTGTTTACGGGATAATACGGCTCGTCGCCCTTCTTCCAGGCGGCGGGGTATTCCCTGGTGATGTATGTTACGGGGCTCTGAGCCTTTTCAAAATGCTTGTGTTCTATAATCCTTGTGTAGGGAACTTCGTGTTCGGTGTAGTTTACCACGGCGTTGCCCTGGTAATTTTCTTCCTCAAGCCTCTCGGTTTCAAACCTTAAAGAGCGGTACTCCAGCTCGCCGTAGCGGTAGCCGAAGTATTCGTCTATCATGCCCGTGTAGACGGTTTTCGCGGCGATGTCGGGATTTTCCTTTCTGAACTCGAAGTAGTCGCAGCCGAGTTTTACTTCGGTACCCTCTAAAAGTTTTTCGGCGAGGGCGGTGTAGCCGCCTTCGGCTATGCCCTGGTAACGGTCGTTGAAGTAGTTGTTGTCGTAAACAAACCTGACGGGCAGCCTTTTTATAATGAAAGCGGGCAGTTCGCTGCAGGGTTTGCCCCATTGCTTTTCGGTGTAGCCTTTTACAAGCTTTTCAAATACGTCTCTGCCTACAAGTTTAAGGCCCTGCTCCTCAAGGTTTTCAGGTTCGCCTATGTTGAGTTCGGCGATCTGCTCGGCGATCTTCGCCTTTGCCTCGGCGGGGGTGACTATGTTCCACATTTTAGAGAACGTGTTCATGTTGAAGGGCAAATTGTAAAGCTCGTCTTTATAGCGTGCGATAGGCGAATTTACGAAGTTGTTGAAAGAGACAAACCGGTTTACGTATTTCCAAACCTTTTCGTCGCTGGTGTGGAAGATATGCGCCCCGTAAACGTGTATATTTATGCCGTCTTTGTTTTCGGTGTAAATATTGCCGCCTATATGGTCGCGTTTATCTATTACAAGGCACTTTTTGCCAGCCTTTTTCGCCTCGTTGGCGAACACGCAGCCGAAAAGCCCTGCGCCGACTATAAGATAATCATATTTTTTCATAGCGAAACCCCTTATGTTTTTTACAAATTATACAACAAACAAAAGTATATGTCAAGGCAAGCGCGGCGACAAAATAATACATTTTTGGCGTGTTAGCCTGTTTTATAATCAGATTTTGACGGTTGAAAATATATTGTTTTGTTGGGTTGTCGCCGCGGCCGTGTGTTTGTAACTTACAAAAGCGGTTAAAAAAATCAACATTTAAAATGGTGTCGGGTTTGTTTTGACAGCGTTTGCCTTAAATGTTATAATGAAAGCGAATAATTTGCTTTAAGAGAAAAATTATGGTAAAGAATTTCTTTAAAAATAAATCGGTGCGGGCCGTAGGCGAGGTTGTGCTTAATACCTTTATTTTAAGCATACTTACGGGCCTTTTTGCCGGCGTCGTTGTAACTTTTTACAATATTTTTGCAAGCTTTGGCGAGGAATATTCGGCTCAGCTTTATACCCTCATACTGCAAAACCCGTGGTCTATACCCCTTTTGTTTATAGGGCTCGCCGCGGGGGCCATAGTCATAGGCTCGTTCGTAAAGCTTGTGCCTATGATACGCGGAAGCGGCATCCCTCAGATAGAGGGGGCGGCGAGGGGCGTTGTAAAGTTCAGGTGGTACGTTACGATGTGTTCCATGTTCGCCGCGTCGCTCGCCTGCATCTTTATGGGTCTCCCCGCGGGGGCTGAAGGCCCCTCGCTTGAAATCGGCGGCAGCGCGGGCAGCGCCACGGCCACTCTTTTAAGACGCAACCAGATGGTAAAACGTCTGCAGATAGCGGCGGGCGCCTCGTCGGGCCTCGCCGTAGCCTTCAACGCGCCCGTGACGGGCATGATATTCGCTTTGGAAGAGGCTTTCCATTCCTTTTCGGCGAGGGTGTTCGTCTGCTCGGCGATATCCGTCATTGTGGCCATAATTACCCGCAACGCCTTAAGGGACGCCTTGAATCTTTCGGTAGGCTTTGCATTTACAAGTTTCTCGTTTACCGAAATGAGCATATCGGGCTGCGTATACGCCGCCATTGCCGCGTTGGTTGTGTCTCTCGCGGGCGTGCTTTTATACCACCTTGTAATGCTTGCGAAAAAACTTTTAAAAAAGGTCACCTTTTTAAAGGGTACGGGCAAATATATAATCCCCTTTGTCCTCGCGGGGGCGTTCGGCCTTATCACCGCATACGCCATGGGCGGCGGCCATTCGTTTATAGAGGCGTTAGGCACAAACGGCACGGGCGAATTTAATATAGAGACTATATTCGGCTCTCCCGTGGTGGTTACTCTTATAATTGTAGTTGTTATCCGCTTTATAATGGTTGTGATATGCATGGGATGCGGCGTTCCCTGCGGCGTGTTTATACCTATGCTCGCGGTAGGGGCGGGGCTCGGCGCCATACTCTCGCTGGCGTTTACCGCCATCGGAATGGACCCGACTTATACCGACTACCTTATAATAATCTGCATGGCGGCGTTCTTTACTACCATAGTAAGGGCCCCTATAACCTCTATAGTTATGGTGTTTGAGCTTACGGGCCAGTTTACAAACTGCCTGCCCGTGCTGATCGGCGTGGCGATAGGTTATTTTGTAGGCGAAATGTTCCGCATAGACCCTATTTACGAAAAATGCCTGGATATGTTTGTAGAGGAAGAAAAGATAAATACTTCGGCGAAGAAGCAGCGGGTGGACGTTACGGTTATGCCCGATTCCGAGGCCGACGGCAGAATGGTGAGGACGCTTATCTGGCCCGCGGGCGGGCTTGTGGTAGAGGTGGTGGCCGCGGACGGGCACCGCTTTGTGCCCGACGGCAAAACAAAGCTGAATGCTGGCGATACCATAACGTTTGAATGCGTTGCGGCCTCCGCCGACGATTTGAAGGAATATTTGTACGAGGTTGTAGGCAAGCCCGAAAAGGTAGAGATAATGCCTAAAAATAAGTAGAGCGGCGGTAAAGCTGGTTAAAATAATAAGGTTTTATTATAGATAACACCTCATCAGTCACTGCGTGACAGCTTCCCCTCAAGGGGAAGCATTAAACAAGATGAGGTTGATATCTGAAACCTCGAGTTGCCTGGCTTTCCGCACGTTCGTGCGTGCGAGGGCGAAAGCCCGAAGCTCTGCACACCTTATTGTAAAAGGTTTCAGATAATAAGGTGCAGATATCCTCACGTCGTACCTTGACAGGTACTCCTCAGGATGACGGAATGGCGTGTCGACGGGCTAAAAAACGCCGGAAGTCTATGTGTCATTGCGTAACTCGTTCCTAATAGTGGAGCCTTAGAGGCTGTAATTAACAGCTCTCCTAATAAGGAGAGCCTTTTTTATGCGTAAAATATTCATTTATGCAAAAAAATTGAGTGTTTTATGCGTAATATAAGAAATTTTAATAATTTGTATAATTATTTTATAACTCCATATATTTGCAATATTTGCCGTTTGTCATTTTTTTACGCTTGACTAAACAAAGCGTTTTTTATATAATAACATAGGATGTAAATATTCTGCGGCAAAACGTCGATTTAAAGTTGCAAGCAGAATAATCAATGCGGCTATCTATGCCGCGGTACGCGGGATAATGAGAGGCCCGCAAGCGGAGTATTTTATGTTTACGTCAGATCAGGTCAACTTAAACGGCGCCCCTATAGAAGGCGAGGTCAGAATTCCCTCGGGCTGCGCCGTAAGCGCTATAATAGACAGAAGCGGCAAGCGCATGACGGGCGAAAAGATCATTCGTTCTATAGCCACCATGCACGACCGTTCCAACGGCTTAGGCGGCGGCTTTGCAGGCTACGGCATCTATCCTCACTACAAGGATTACTACGCCTTTCACCTGTTTTTCAACGATTTTTCCTGCAAGAAGGAGACAGAGGACTTCCTTTTAGGTCATTTTGAAATTGTATACTCTTCCGAAATGAAGACGCGCAAGGTAAACGGCATTGTCAACGAGCCGTTGATTTACCGTTACTTTTTATATCCCCTTTCCAAACGTCTCGCCAATTCGCTTATGGACGAGGAGCAGTACGTAGTCAAATGCGTAAACACGATAAACGCAAAAATCAACGGCGCGTACGTCTTTTCCAGCGGCAAAAATATGGGCATATTCAAGGGGGTAGGCTTCCCCGAGGATATAGGCAAATTTTACCTTTTAGACGAGGAATATGAGGGATATATGTGGACTTGTCACGGCAGGTACCCTACAAACACCCCCGGCTGGTGGGGCGGGGCTCATCCCTTCGGCCTTCTCAACTATTCCATAGTGCATAACGGCGAAATATCCTCTTACGACGCCAACAGGCGGTATATAGAGATGTTCGGCTACAAATGCACCCTTCAGACCGACACCGAGGTTATCACCTACATAATAGACTACCTTTTAAGGGTAAAACACCTCACCTTAGAGGAAGTAGCAAAGGTAATATCGGCCTCTTTCTGGTCTACTATAGAGGATAAGAGCGAGGAGGAAAAGGCTCAGGAGACGTATTTGAGAAAAGTCTTTCCTTCGCTTCTTATAAACGGACCGTTTTCTATAATATTCGGTTTCGACAACGGCCTTATGGCCCTGAACGACAGGCTCAAACTCCGTTCTATGGTCTGCGCCGAAAAGGGAGACCTCGCCTTTGTTTCTTCAGAAGAGTGCGGCATAAGGGTGATAGAACAGGACCTTGACAAAATTTACGCCCCTGCGGGCGGACAGCCCGTAATTTACACCCTCAACGACAATGCTTTAGGCGAAGGAGGCTTAAGATAATGGATTATTATATTCCCGCCGAGTACGAGGTCGTAAGGACGCCCGAACTTTGCATCGGGTGCAGGGTATGCGAAAGGCAATGCGCCAACGAGGTGCATAAATTTGACAAAGACCTCGGCAAAATGATAGCCGATTCTTCAAAGTGCGTAAACTGCCACAGGTGCGTAAGCTTATGCCCTACGCACGCTTTAAAGATAGTAAAAAGCGACGATACATACAAATTAAACTACAACTGGACCATGCAGACGATGAACGAAGTATACCGCCAGGCCAATACGGGCGGCGTGCTGCTTTCTTCGATGGGCAACCCTACGGTAGGGCCTATTTACTTTGATAAAATTCTTGTAAACGCCTCTCAGGTTACCAACCCCCCTATAGACCCCTTGAGGGAGCCTATGGAGACGGTGGTATATTTAGGCAAAAAGGACGTAGATATACAGAGGGACGAAAACGGCAGGCTTATAGACAATCTTCCCCCTCAGTTAAAACTGACTACGCCTATAATGTTCTCGGCGATGAGCTACGGCTCTATATCCTACAACGCTCACGAATCTTTGGCGAGGGCGGCGGAAGAGCTTGGCATTTACTACAACACAGGCGAGGGCGGCCTGCATCAGGACTTTTACAAGTACGGCAAAAACACCATAGTGCAGGTGGCTTCGGGCAGGTTCGGCGTGCACGAACAGTATCTGAACAGCGCCGCCGCGATAGAGATAAAAATGGGCCAGGGCGCCAAGCCCGGCATAGGCGGGCACCTGCCCGGTATGAAGATATCCGACGACGTTTCAAAGACGCGTATGATCCCTAAGGGCGTAGACGCGATTTCGCCCGCCCCTCACCACGATATATACTCTATCGAGGATTTAAGGCAGCTTATATTCAGCTTAAAAGAGGCCACGGCCTATAAAAAGCCCGTAATAGTAAAGGTCGCCGCCGTGCATAACGTAGCGGCCATAGCTTCGGGCATAGCGAGAAGCGGCGCCGATATTATAGCCATAGACGGCTACCGCGGAGGCACGGGTGCGGCCCCTACAAGGATAAGAAACAACGTAGGCATTCCTATAGAACTCGCCCTGGCGCAGGTTGACGAAAGGCTCAGGCAAGAGGGCATACGCGACAGCGTATCTATAGTGGTAGGCGGTTCTATACACTCAAGTTCCGACGTGGTAAAGGCCATAGCTTTAGGCGCGGACGCCTGCTATATAGCCACGGCGGCGTTGATGGCGTTAGGCTGCCACCTTTGCAGAAGCTGCCACACGGGCAAGTGCAACTGGGGCATAGCCACGCAGCGGCCCGACCTTGTAAAAAGGCTCAATCCCGACATAGGATATAAACGTCTGGTAAACTTGGTAAACGCCTGGACGCACGAAATCCAGGAGATGATGGGCGGCATGGGCCTCAACTCTATAGAGGCGCTCCGCGGCAACAGGCTTATGCTCCGCGGCATAGGCTTAAACGAAACCGAGCTTAAAATTTTAGGCATCCACCACGCCGGCGAATCTATGTAAAAACATAAAACAAAACTCCTCGTGAGAGCGGAGGGGTAAAATATATAAAAACAGGGGTAAACAAAAAATGTTGACAAGTATCTGTGGTATCAACTGGGGCGACGAAGGCAAGGGCCGCATGGTAGACCTTCTGTCGCAGGATTACGACATTGTGTGCCGCTATCAGGGCGGCAACAACGCTGGCCATACCGTAATTAACGACAGGGGCAGGTTTATTTTAAACCTTCTTCCTTCGGGTATTTTACGCGAAGACGTGGTAAACGTCCTCGGCTGCGGCATGGTGATAGATTTGAAACACCTTTGCGGCGAGATTGCAAATTTACGCAAGGCGGGCATAAAAATAACGCCTGAAAATCTTAAAATAAGCGACAAAGCCGTAATTACAATGCCCTACAACGTTCTTCAGGATATAATGGAGGAAGAACGCCTTGAAAAAGCTACGGGCAAGCCCTATGGCTCTACAAGGAGGGGTATAGCCCCTATTTACGCGGATAAGTATATGAAAAAGGTATTCCGCATGGGCGAGCTTTTAAATACAAAGCTCATGTACCAGAGGGTGGCCGACATCGTTGAATGGAAAAACCTTGTGGTTAAAGCATACGGCCATGAACCCGTAAAAGCCGAAGATATGATTGCCTATCTTGAAGAATACGGCTGGCAGCTTAAAGATTTTGTCACCGACACGGGTCTTTACCTCAACAAAGCCAATTCCGAGGGCAAAAGGATTATGTTCGAAGCTCAGTTAGGGGCTCTCCGCGATATAGATTACGGCATAGTTCCCTATACTTCAAGCTCGTCTACCATAGCCGCTTACGCCCCTATAGGCGCGGGCGTGCCTAACCTTAAACTGGATAAATCTATCGGCATTATGAAGGCTTACTCAAGCTGCGTAGGGGCGGGCCCCTTCACCTGCGAATACTTCGGCGAAAAGGCTGAAAAACTTCGCGAGGCGGGCGGCGAGTACGGCGCCGCTACAGGCAGACCGAGAAGGGTAGGGCCCTTTGACGTTGTAGCTTCCCGCTACGGCATTATGTGCCAGGGGGCCGACGAGATAGCTCTTACCAAGCTCGACGTTTTAGACGGCTATGAGGAGATAGAAATTTGTACCGCGTACGAGCTTGACGGCAAAATTTTGCATGACTTCCCGTTTACCGACGTTTTGGACTACTGCAAGCCCGTGTTTGAAAAGGTAAAGGGCTGGCATTGCGATATTTCAAAGTGCCGTACGGCGGAGGAACTTCCTGAAGAGGCCTACGCCTACATAAAGCTGCTTGAAAAGCTCTGCGGCTGCAAGATAAAGTATGTATCTGTCGGCGCCGAAAGGGAAGCGTTTATTACAATGTATTAAATTGCCCCCGTACTATGGCGGAATTATTGTATGTAGCTTAGTTTCCCTTTTATGGTAAAGGTGGTGCGTACAGTACTCCACGCTCAGGATGACGTGCTTAGTTGTCCGCTTATAATAAGGTTGTAGTTTCAGGAGTTTATATGAAGAGGATTTACGTCAACGAAGAATGGTGCCTCGGTTGTCACCTGTGCGAATATGAGTGCATATTCGCCAATTCGGGACTGGATGAAATGTTTAAATTAAAGGGCAAGACCAAGGAATTTATTCCCCGCATAAAGGTGGAAGGCGACGACAACGCCACGGTACACTTCGCGGTAAACTGCCGCCATTGCACAAACGCCGTCTGCATTCAAAGCTGCATAGCGGGGGCCCTTTCCAAAGACGAATACGGCGTGGTATCCATAAACAAAGATAAATGCGTCGGCTGTTTTACGTGCGTCCTGGTGTGCCCCTTCGGGGCTATAATGCCTGCGCCTGACGGCAAGGCCGCGCAAAAGTGCGCCCTGTGTACGGATAATCTGCAGGGCGAGCCTAACTGTGTAAAACACTGCCCTAACAACGCTATAGTTTTCGAGGAGCGCGACTAAAATGAAATATGTTATCATCGGCAATTCTACGGCGGCTGTAGCTTGCATAGAGGGCATCCGCGGCATAGATACTCAGGGCGAGATTACTGTAATTTCCGCCGAAAAGCACGCCGCTTACGGCAGGCCTCTTATCTCGTACTATCTTTCAGGCAGGATAAAGAGGGAAAATATGAATTACCGCCCCGCCGACTTCTACGCGAAAAACGGCGTAGACCTTATGCTCGGCAAGACGGCGACTTCTATAGACGCAAAGGAAAAATTTGTCGCTCTTGACGACGGAAATAAAATCCCCTACGACAAACTGCTTGTCGCCACGGGTTCCCGCCCGTTCGTTCCCCCTATGGAGGGGCTGGACGGCGTAAAAAGCAAATTCTCGTTTATGACGTACGACGATATGCTCGCCTTGGAGGCGGCGTTATCGCCCGAAAAGAAGGTCCTCGTCATCGGCGCGGGGCTTATAGGCCTCAAGTGCGTAGAGGGCATTCTGCAGAGGGTTAAGTCAATTTCGGTAGTGGATATGGCGAACAGGATTTTGCCTTCCATACTCGACGAGGGCGGCTCTTTGATGGTGCAGAAGACCCTGGAAGAAAAGGGCGTAAAATTCTATCTGAACGACAGCGCCGCAAAGTTTGAAAATAATACCGCTTGCCTTAAAAGTGGAGCAAAAATTCCCTTCGATATTTTAGTCGTGGCCGTAGGCGTTAGGCCGAACACCGAGCTTGTAAAGGATATCGGCGGGGCTGTTAATCGGGGCATAGTAGTGGACGAATGTATGCGTACATACCTTCCGGATATCTACAGCGCGGGCGACTGCGCCGAAGGATTTGACAGCGTTTTAAAACAAAACAGAGTCCTCGCCATTTTGCCTAACGCGTATTTCCAGGGCAAGACGGCGGGCGTGAATATGGCGGGAGGAGAGGCTAAGCTTACCAACGCCATACCTATGAACGCCATAGGATTTTTTGATACTCACGTGCTTACCGCGGGCATATACGAGGGCGAATGTTACTCGCATGTAACCGATAAGGTCTACAAAAAACTGTTTGTAAAAGACGGAAAGCTTGCAGGCTTTATACTTATAAACGACTTTTTGCGGGCGGGCATATATACCTCGCTCATCCGCAACGCTACGCCCCTTGACAGCGTAGACTTCAACGCCCTTTTAAAACAGCCCGAGCTTATGGCTTTCAGCAAAGAGGACAGGAAAATTAAGTTAGCTAAAAAGGTTTGACTATGGTAATTAATGTGGACGAACACGTGCATTTTATGACCTTAAATTCTCAGGTCAGGGAAAGCGCGGATACAGATATAACGATTAACGGGTGCATCGGCCAGCGGTACATATGCAACGGCCTTTCGGGCAAGCGTATGGTTATAAACGGCACGCCGGGCAACGCCCTCGGGGCGTACCTCAACGGCTGCGAGGTCATAGTGCACGGCAACGCTCAGGACGCCACGGGCGACACTATGAACAGCGGACGCATAATAATCTACGGCAACGCGGGCGACGCCACGGGCTACGCTATGCGAGGCGGCAGAATTTACGTAAAAGGCAACACGGGCTACCGCGCGGGCATACATATGAAGGCTTATATGGACTTCAAGCCCGTAATAGTGGTAGGCGGCAGGGCGGGCTCCTTCCTCGGCGAATACCAGGCGGGCGGCATTATTGTTGTGCTCGGCCAGAATAACGACGGCTACCCTATAATAAATAACTTTTGCGGAACGGGAATGCACGGCGGCGTTATGTATCTGCGGTGTGAAAAACTGCCTAAATCGTTGCCTAAGCAGGTGTCTTCAGAACGCAAATACGGGGCAGATATCCCCGAACTATGCGAGATTGTAAAGGATTACTGTAACTACTTCCCCGAATACAGCGCCGAGCGGCTTTTAAATTCGTATTTCTTTGAGCTGACGCCGAACAGCGCCAATCCCTACAAGCAAATGTACACTAATAATTAAAATTGTATATAAGCTGCGTAATACTGCGTATTGTCTCTCCTACTTATCCCCTCATCAGTCACTAAAGTGACAGCTTCCCCCGCAGGGGGAAGCCAAGGGAAGAGAAATAGCGAACCAATCAGTGTTTAGTAATAGGGGAGCCTTGAATGTCGGGGCTTTGCCCGACTACAATAAGGATGTATGCGGTTCGCGAGTACTCGCGAGATTCTTCGACTTCACTGCGTTTCGCTCAGAATGACAGGATGCAAATGTTTGCAATGACGGCGGCCCGTTATGCGATATCGACTCTTGCCTTCCCCCTGCGGGGGAAGGTGGCTGCGTAGCAGACGGATGAGGGGATAAAAAAACAAAAAGGAAACCATATATCTATGTTGAGAAAATTTTATAAAATGCAGGGGATCGGCAACGATTATATATACTTTGACTGCATGAGGGAACCTATAAATAACCCCGGGGAGCTTTCGGTAAAGCTGTCTGACAGGCATTTCGGCATCGGCGGCGACGGCGTTATTTTGCTCTGTCCGTCGGATGTGGCCGACTGCAAAATGCGTATGTTCAACCTTGACGGCTCCGAGGGCAAAATGTGCGGCAACGGCATACGCTGCGTCGCAAAGCTGGCTCACGATTTAGGCTACGTAAAGGGCGATTTTGTTAAAATAGAGACTCTTTCGGGCATAAAAACCATACAGCTTTTTACCGACAGCAACGGCATGGTTACCTCCGCCAGGGTGGATATGGGCGCCCCCGTGCTTTCGGGCAGGGATATACCGAGTTTATTCGACGGCGAAACGGTGGTAGGCTGCCCCGTAGAGGCCGACGGCAGAACTTTTAAGGCGACCCTTGTTTCTATGGGCAACCCTCACTGCGTAATATTCGAGGACCCTGACAAGGTAGGGCTTGAACATTACGGCCCCCTAATAGAAAGGCATCGGCTTTTCCCCGAAAGGATTAATACCGAGTTTATCCGCGTGATAGACCGCAACCGTTTGAAAATGCGTGTATGGGAACGCGGCAGCGGAGAGACCCTCGCCTGCGGTACGGGCGCCTGCGCCTCGGCCGTGGCCGCCGTATTGAACGGCTATTGCGATAAAAATAAAGAAATTTCAGTTTTTCTTACGGGCGGAGAGCTTCGCATAACGTACACCGACCAGACCGTGTATATGGTAGGCGACGCCGAGCTTGTGTTTGTCGGCGAAGTGGAAATCTGATTTTTTAGTGTAAGCGAAACGTGTTTTATTATGGTTTGAATGTTTGATATGGTTATATTGTGCCCTCTGCGGCTTCGCCGCAGGGGGCTTTTAGGTATTGTTGTTTTGTCATCCCCTGAGGAGGGCGTTAGCACCCCCTGTCATTCTGAGGAGCCGCTTTCCCTTACATGTCATCCTGAGCGAGCGTTAGCGAGTCGAAGGATCCCCTCGTAAGGATAAGGTCGGAAGGAGATTCTTCGACTACGCTCAGAATGACAGAGGCGGAGACGCTCTGGATGACAAGGGAGAAGGCGAGGGGTGACAAAAATAATCCTCGCGGACGGAGGTCTGCGAGGATTGGAGGTACAATGCAAAAACGCAAAATCGCACTGTACGGGTAAATTAAGTTGTTTTTATTCGGCTTAGCTCCAAGAGGAATCGCTCCAAGTGGTGTAAACAGTGCCTGAGTAGCCACTAAGGTTAACCGTACTGTTATTGTTGTAGGTTTCTACTTCGCTTGAAACTTTAGACATATCTAATTTAATAACTTTACCGTTTATTGTGCAGTCTTCTAATTCAACTGTAGTATTGAAATAAGTAGTTGTATTAGAATCAGAATCGGTATAACTGCTGTTGGCTACTAAGTACAAAGCTATTTCGTATTGCGCTTCTTCAGTTGTAGTTACAGCCGTGCTATTTGTTGTGCCTGTAATATCATAGGATAATATGCAATTTTTCATTGTAAGAATGGCGTTGGCGTTATATCCTTTATTACCGGCGCTGCCTACAACTACGGCACCTAATGCCATATTAGGGCAAGAACTCCATTTTGTGGTATAGTTTGTATAACCTTTTAATGTGTCAGTTATATTGCTTGCGTCTATGCTGCAAGAGATTGTTGTATCGGTTATTGTAGCTGTGCCTGCGCGGACTGCGACGCCCTGCCTTTGTCCGTAAATATAGCAACCGTCAATAGTAAGGGTGCCGGGTACGTTTATTGTTACAGGGCAATCATAAGCCGAGCTTTCCGTAGTTTCCAGTGTTGAGTTTTGTATGTATATTGCAACATTATAGTTATCTGTAGAGCCGGCGCTTGTAGCTATACAATAACTGCCTGATGTGGTAATGGTAGAACCAATAACGTTTACTTCCGCGGCATCGCCCTTAGGGAATATAAATGCTCCGTTTGTGCTTACGTCAACGTTATTCAATGTTAATTTAGAGCCCGTATTTACAACGAATACGCCTCTTTCTCTGTCTTCTATTTGTTCATATTTAAGCGTACCGTTAGAAATTGTAAGTTCTGATTTATCGGAGATTGAGTTTCTGCTTGTTGAAGGACTTGTATGCGTACTTGTTAATGTATAGCCGTTTAAGTCTATCATCATAAATTGGCCGCTCGTCAAGGAGATGGCGCTGTCTATTGTTATATTATTCTTTAAAACGCACATGCCGGCGCCGCCAGAAATAAAGGCTTCAAGCTGTTTGGTGGTTGTAGCATAAGTGATATTGCTGATGGTTACGTTGCCGTCTTCATCCGTGATTGAACTGCTTGTTATAGTGGTAGCTGTTTCTGTGCTGTCGCTTGTTGTTACGGTTAAGGTCGTATCTGTTGTCGTATAAATGGTACCTATAGACTCAGAAACGGTAGCCGTGCTTACAGCTACTGAATAGTCAGAAGTAGAGGTTGTTGTAATCGCGAGTATGCTTACGCTGGCGTCTTCCTCTACAACAAGGCGGCCTTTGGTAAGAACTGCCATTTTTACTTCGCCGTAAACGTGGTAAGAGCTGGTTTTAACCGCTGTTACATTTACAAGCGAAGCGTCGCCGTAATGAGCAACGCTGGCGTAAGGCGTATTTATAGTAAATTCGCCGCCGTCGGTATACATTGTAAAGGTTACGTCGTCTGCGTCAGCATATGCGGTTGTATTTGTTAAAGTTACGTTGGCGTCGCCCGCATAGTAAGAGTCGAAGCTGTTATCTACTTCTACAGCGGTTGTAGCCACTACGCAATATTTAAATTTGTAGCCCGAAGCTTTAATTTCGTCTATCTGGCTCTGAGTGGAAACTATGGCCCATAAGGTGGTTGCCTGTTCGTCGGTGGAGAGCGAGACGGAACTCTTGTTGTAGACAAATTCAAACTTGTCGCTTATCAATGCTATGCTGTTAGTTTTTTCGTCCCAGATATAGCTGTAGCCTTCGGAAGTAGGGGTCATATTTTTAAGCAGGTAGCCGTCTTCTTCAAGGGCCGTAAGCATTTCGTGAGGGGTTTCAGGTTCGCCGTTTATAGCGGCGTAAGAAGTAAGCGTCGTGTTCAGGTTGCTGGCGAGCTGAGAATCTTTAGATTCGTTGGCTTTGTTTATGAGCGCCGTGAACGTAGGAACAAGAACAGCGATAAGTATGGCTATTACTGCGATGACTA
>JAJPXK010000088.1 GCA_021205485.1 Clostridia bacterium
ATATTATATAAGATAAAACTAAAATAACGGATAACAGGGGCCGCCGCTTGCAATTACGGCCATAATGTGTTAAAATACAAAATATAAAATTCAAAAGGGCATAAAAATGAAAGTAACCGACATTATAAAAAGCAAAAAGGCGACGCTCTCCTTTGAGGTGTTTCCGCCTAAGACAAGCGACAAGTTTGAAAGCATCTCTAAAGCCATAGGCGACATAGCCGCGTTGAGGCCCGATTTTATGAGCGTAACTTACGGGGCGGGCGGGGGAACTTCCGCCTATACGGTGCAGATTTCGCGTGACATCAAAGAAAAGTACGGCGTAACCTCTGTGGCTCACCTTTCGTGCATATCCTCTACCAGGGCCGACGTTAAAGAAAAGCTCTCTCTTTTGCGGGAGAGCGGGATAGAAAATATCCTCGCCTTAAGGGGAGACATCCCCGAGGGCTGGCATGGCAACCTTGAGTACAGGTACGCGAGCGAGCTTGTGGCGGAAATAAAAGCCTTCGGCGGTTTTTGCATAGGCGGCGCCTGCTACCCCGAGGGGCACCCCGAGTCTGAGACCCTCTTTACAGATATAGACAATTTAAAACGCAAGGTAGACGCGGGCTGCGACTTTATCACCACGCAGATGTTTTTCGACAACGATATATTCTACAGCTTTTTAGCGAAGGTGAGGGACGCAGGCATAAACATACCCGTAATCCCCGGCATAATGCCCGTTACCAACGCAAAGCAGATCAAGCGTACGATGTCGCTTTCTAACGGCATACTGCCTACCCGTTTCAGACGGATAGTGGACAGGTTCGGCGACAATCCCGCGGCGATGCGGCAGGCGGGCGTAGCGTACGCCACCGAGCAGATTATAGATCTTTACGCCAACGGGCTTAAGGCGGTGCACGTTTATTCTATGAACAACGCCGCGGTGGCTAAGGCGATAAAAGATAATCTTTCTGAAATTATAGTATGATTAAACTTTTAAACGGCAAAGTTGACGCCATAGATAAAAAGCAAACCCTGTTATTTTTAGGATATGCGGGGGTCAATAACCTTGACGGCGTGGAAGATGTGTACCGGGAATGCGAAAAAATGATACTGCCCGCGCTTGCGCCTAAGGCCTGTTACAGGCTTTTTGACATAGGTTTTGACGGCAACGTGATTGACTTAGGTTTTGCAAAAACCGACTCTCATTCCTTAGGCCTCAACCTTAAGGGCTGCAATAAAATCGCGCTTTTCGCGGCGACGGTAGGGGCGGGCGTAGACAGGCTTATAGTAAAGTACAACAAACTTTCCCCCGCGAGGGCCGTTTTGCTGCAGGCGATGGGCGCCGCCGCCGTAGAGACGTGGTGCGACGACTTAAATAGCCGGATAACCGCGGAATATGGCCCGACCAAGCCCCGTTTTTCCTGCGGGTACGGCGACTTGCCGCTTAAAATGCAGCGGGATATTTTTAAGGCCTTGAACGTGACAAAAAACTTAGGGATAACCCTTACAGAAGGCGATTTAATGATACCTTCCAAATCGGTGACGGCGATAATCGGCATTAAAGGTTGAAACAATAATTCAATCGTATTTTTAATAAATTAAATTCACCTTCTTGCCTTCCCCTTGTATGGGGGGAAGGTGGATGCGAAGCAGACGGATGAGGGGATTTTTACCTTATTTTAATAACCATAATCAGGACTAAAACCATGAAATTTATCAACAAATTAAAAAGCGGCGTTGTGGTGCTTGACGGCGCGATGGGTACGCAGCTACAGAACGCGGGGCTGCCCTTAGGCGAACTGCCAGAGGAGTGGAATTTAACTCATCCGCAGGTTATAGAGGACGTTCACCGCGCCTATCTGCAGGCGGGGGCGGACGTGATTTACGCCAACACCTTCGGCGCCAACGCCTATAAATTCGGCGACAGGACGCAGCTTGTAACCGCCGCGGGCGTAAAGATTGCCAAAAAGGCGGCTAAAGACTATAAAAACCGCTATGTCGCCCTGGATATCGGCCCTACGGGCAAGCTTTTAAAGCCGCTTGGCGACGTTGACTTTGAAGACGCTGTAAACGTCTTTAAACGCACCATACTCGCGGGTGTACAGGCGGGGGCCGACCTTATCGCCATAGAGACTATGAACGACACTTACGAGCTTAAGGCTGCAATGCTGGCCGCGAAAGAGTGCTGCGACCTGCCGGTTATTGTCACCTGCGTGTTCGGCGAGGACTGCAAAATGATGACGGGGGCCTCGCCCGAGGCGGTAGTCGCCTTGGCCGAAAGCTTAGGGGCGGCGGCCGTAGGGCTCAACTGCTCGTTAGGCCCCGAACAGATGGCGGGGGCGGTAAAACGTTTTATCGCCTGCGCGTCAATCCCCGTGGTTGTAAAGCCTAACGCGGGTCTTCCCGAAGAGGTTGACGGAAAAACCGTCTATAACGTGTCTGCCGACGAGTTCGCCTTGTCTATGCAAAAAATACTCGCTTTCGGCGCGAGGGTGGTAGGCGGCTGCTGCGGCACTACGCCCGAATATATAGCCAAACTATCGGCCGAAGCCCGCTCGGTAATCCCCTGCAAAATCACAGATAAAAACCTCACCGTAATATCCTCTTACACTCACGCGGTGTACTTCGGCGGGGCGCCTATACTTATAGGCGAAAGAATAAACCCTACGGGCAAAAAGCGGCTTAAGCAGGCCCTTAAAGAGGGCGATATGGCCTACGTTTTAAACGAGGCTGTGTCTCAGGCCGAAAAAGGGGCTCACGTTTTAGACGTAAACGTCGGTCTTCCCGAAATCGACGAGCCCGAAGTCCTTACGGCGGCCGTAACCGAAATACAGTCTGTAACCGATTTGCCCCTGCAGATAGATACTTCTGACCCCGCGGCTATGGAAAGGGCCTTGCGGCGGTACAACGGCAAGGCGCTGGTAAATTCGGTAAACGGCAAGCAGGAGGTAATGGACCAGGTTTTCCCCCTCGTGCAAAAGTACGGCGGGGCGGTAATAGCTTTAACGCTGGACGAAGGGGGCATACCCTCTACCGCTCAGGGGCGTATAGCCATAGCCAAAAAGATAATCGCCGAGGCGGCGAAGTACGGCATAAAGCAAAAGGACCTTATATTCGATACCCTGGCTATGGCGGTAAGCGCCGATTCCACAGCCCCCCTCGCGGCGATAGACGCGCTTCGTTATATCAGGCATACTATAGGGGCAAATACCTCTTTAGGGGTATCAAACATATCCTTCGGACTGCCTAACAGAGACTTTGTAAACGGAACGTTTTTCGCCATGGCGCTTACTTCGGGCCTGTCTGCCGCGATAATCAACCCTAACTCGCAGGAGATGATCAAAACTTATAAAAGCTTCTGCGCTTTGAGCGGGTACGACAAAAATTGTCTCAATTATATAGAGTACGCCTCTAACGTGCAGGCGGCTTCGATCACTGTTTCGGGCGGGAATATGGCCGAAACAAAGCCGCAGAACACCCTGCAGTATTATGTGGAAAAGGGGCTTAAGGCAGAGGCAGAAAACGCCGCAGCTCAGCTTTTAAAGACGCAAAGTCCTATGGACGTAATAAACGGCGAAATTATCCCCGCTTTAAACGAGGTAGGCGTAAAATTTGAAAACAAGACGCTGTTTTTGCCTCAGCTTTTGATGAGCGCCGAGGCCGCTTCGGGGGCGTTCGAGGTGATAAAAAGCTCGTTCGGCTCGGGCGGGGCGGTGAAAAAGCTTAAGATAGTAATCGCCACCGTAAAGGGCGATATCCACGATATCGGCAAGAACATTGTAAAGACCCTTTTAGAAAATTACGGCTTCAACGTTCTCGACTTAGGGCGGGACGTTCCCCCTCAGACCATAGTGGACGCCGCGATATCCACGGGCGCCGAAGTGGTAGGCCTTTCGGCTCTGATGACTACCACCGTAGCCTCGATGAGGGATACCATAGCCCTGTTAAAAGAGCAGTATCCCGAATGCCGCACGCTTGTAGGCGGGGCGGTGCTTAACCCCGAATATGCCGAAATGATCGGGGCGACAAAGTACGCAAAAGACGCGATGGAGTCCGTCCGCTACTGCGAGGAAGTGGAGGAGGAGCTGTACGGCAAACAGCCGCAGTAAACTTTATAAAAACAAGATAAAAACAAGGCGGGCTTAAACGCCCGCCGTAAAAATTAAGCTGTAAGGGCGGCGGCGTTTGCC
>JAJPXK010000169.1 GCA_021205485.1 Clostridia bacterium
TTTATATATAGTATAATTCTGCACGATGGAGCGAAAAGAGTTCCAAATAAATATTTGCGGACAGTAAAAGTTATGAAAAAACAGGTTAAAAAAGTTGTCTTGGCGTATTCAGGCGGTCTTGACACGTCGATTATCATTCCCTGGCTTAAAGAAAATTATGATAACTGCGAAGTTATCGCGGTATCCGGCGATGTAGGGCAGGAGAGCGAGCTTGAAGGCTTGGAAGAAAAAGCTTTAAAGACGGGCGCGTCTAAGCTTTACATCGAAGATTTGCGTAAAGAATTTATCGAAGATTACATTTATCCTACAATGAAGGCCGGCGCGGTTTACGAAAACAAGTACCTTTTAGGTACGTCTTTCGCCCGCCCCGTTATAGCTAAAAGGATAGTTGAAATAGCTAAAAAAGAAGGCGCCGACGCAATTTGCCACGGCTGTACGGGCAAGGGCAACGACCAGGTTCGTTTTGAGCTTTCTATAAAGGCTTTCGCCCCCGAAATGACTATTATCGCCCCCTGGCGCGAGTGGAATATAAAGAGCCGCGACGAAGAAATAGACTACGCCGAAGCTCACAACATTCCCCTTAAAATAAACAGGGAGACAAACTATTCCAAAGATAAAAACCTTTGGCATCTCTCTCACGAAGGCCTTGACCTTGAAGATCCCGCCAACGAGCCTATGTACGACAAAATTCTCGAACTCGGCGTCTCTCCCTGGAAAGCTCCCGATACGAGCACGTATGTAACCCTTCATTTTGAAAAGGGCGTGCCTACGGCTATTGACGGCAAAGAAGTTGACAGCATAACCCTGATGGCTATGCTCAACAAAATTGGCGGCGAAAACGGCGTAGGTTTATGCGACATGGTTGAAAACCGCCTTGTAGGCATGAAGAGCCGCGGCGTGTACGAAACCCCCGGCGGCACAATTCTTTACGCCGCTCATGAACTCCTTGAATCTATCTGCCTTGATAAAGCCACAATGCACTATAAACAGCTTATAGCTGTAAAATACGGCGAACTCGTTTACGACGGCCAGTGGTTTACGCCTTTACGCGAAGCTTTGGACGCGTTTGTGGAAAAGACTCAGGAAAACGTAACGGGCGACGTAAAGCTCCGCATTTACAAGGGCAACGTTATGAACGCAGGCATCACTTCGCCTTATTCGCTCTACAGCGAGGACATCGCTACATTCGGCGAAGACGACTGCTACAACCAGGCCGATTCTGAAGGATTTATCAATCTGTTCGGTCTGCCTATTAAGGTAAAAGCCCTTATCGACAGCAAAAAGATCAAATAATGTACAACATTTTTATAGACGGTAAAGAGGGGACGACGGGTCTTCAGATTTATGACAGACTCGCCGCCCGTACCGATATTAATTTATTGACGTTGCCGGAAGAAAAACGCAAGGATATAAACGCCCGCAAAGAGTGCCTCAACAACGCCGACATAAGTTTTTTATGTTTGCCCGACGCCGCGGCGAGGGAAGCCGTTTCTTTAGTGGAAAATCCTTCGGCGAGAATTATTGACGCTTCTACGGCTCACCGTACCGCGGAGGGCTGGATATACGGCTTTCCCGAAATATCGGCAAAACGAAGGAGTGAAATAGCCTCTGCGAAAAGGGTCGCAAACCCCGGCTGCCACGCTACAGGTTTTATATCCATCGCCGCCCCCCTGGTAAAGGGCGGAATAGCGGGGGCCGACTACCCGTTTGTCGCTCATTCGCTTACGGGGTATTCAGGCGGAGGCAAAAAGACCATCGCCGAGTATCAGAACAAAGAGAGGGATAGCGCTTTAAGTTCCCCGAGGGAGTACGCCACCAAAATGATGCATAAGCATCTTCCCGAAATGGTACGCGAGTGCGGCTTAAAATTTGCCCCTGCGTTTAACCCGATAATCTGTGATTTTTATTGCGGTATGTGCGTGGCGGTGCCTCTTACGGTAAGGCTTTTAAACAAAAAAGTGACCGTAAACGACGTTTATGAGTACTTTGCAGAGTACTATGCCACGCAGAATTTTATAAAAATTGTTAAAAATGAGGACGTTCCTGCGTATTTGCCCTCTGACGAGCTTGCGGGAACCAATATGCTGAAAATTTACGTAAACGGCAGCGGCGAGCATATCTTTATCGCCAGCGTGTTTGATAACTTAGGCAAGGGCGCGTCGGGCGCGGCTGTGCAGAATATGAATATAATGCTCGGCATTGACGAGCGTACTTCGCTTGTATAAATTTATCTTGCCGGAACATTTTAAAAATCGGCGATATACCTTTGACAATTTTGGTTTACGGTGTTATACTGTTTTGTGGTACGTCGAGCGGAAATAAAAATAAGATTACTTAATTTTTTGATACTATGAAATTTTTAAGAGAAGTTGGCGGCGGTGTTTGCGCACCCTATGGCTTTAAGGCGGGCGGCATACATTGCGGGATAAGAAAGAATAAAGAAAAAAAGGATTTTGCCCTTATATTGAGCGAGGTTCCCGCGGCTGCGGCGGGCGTTTACACGCAGAACCTTGTAAAGGGGGCCCCCGTGGTCGTAACCAAAAAGAATCTTGCGAACGGGGTGGCGCAGGCCGTTATATGCAACAGCGGCAACGCCAATACATGCAACGCAAACGGCATAGAAATCGCCGAAGAAATGTGTTCTTTGGTAAATAAAGTTTCCGGAATTGACCCTTCAGACGTAATTGTAGCCTCTACCGGCGTTATAGGCCAGCCGCTTGACATTCAGCCTATGGCCGACGGCATAGAAAGTCTGTATTCTGCTTTAGGCGACAACAGCGACGCCGCCGCAGAAGCCATTATGACTACCGATACAAAATTGAAGTCTGCCGCTGTGGAATTTGATATAGACGGCAAGGCTTGCAGGATAGGCGGCATAGCTAAAGGCGTCGGCATGGTTTGCCCTAATATGGCTACAAACCTTATATTTTTAACCAGCGACGTTTCTATAAGTTCCGAAATGTTGCAGGCGGCCCTTTCAGACGACGTTAAAACGTCGTTCAATATGGTGAGCGTAGACGGCGACCAGTCCACAAACGACACTTGCTGCATACTTGCGAACGGGCTCGCGGGCAACGAAAAAATTACTCAGACGGGCGAAGCTTTTACAGCGTTTAAAAAGGCGTTGCATTTTGTTACCGTAAAACTTTCTAAAATGATAGCCAAAGACGGCGAGGGCGCTACAAAACTTATCGAATGCAATGTTTCGGGCGGAAAAACTTCTAAAATGGCTAAAAATGTGGCCCGTTCCGTAATAAAATCGTCTTTGGTAAAGGCTGCGATGTTCGGCTGCGACGCCAACTGGGGCAGGGTGCTCTGCGCGATAGGCTACGCAGGCGAGGCTGTGGACGTAAATAAAATCGACGTTACGTTCCGTTCGTCAAAGGGCAAAGTCGCTGTGTGCGAAAATGGCTATGGCGTGGAATTTTCTGAAGAACTTGCAAAAAAAGTTCTTTCGCAGGACGAAATACAGATTAACATCAACTTGAATTTAGGCGGCTGCAAGGCTACGGCCTGGGGCTGCGACTTAACATACGACTACGTTAAAATCAACGGAGATTACAGGACCTGATATGGATAAACAGGAACAGGCGGAATTTTTAATAGAGGCTTTGCCTTGCATAAAAAAGTACCGCGGAAAGACAATCGTAATAAAATACGGCGGCAACGCCATGACGGACGACGGACTTAAAGCCGCCGTTATGAGCGATGTCACCGTTTTAAGCGAGTTAGGGATGAAAGTCGTGCTTGTGCACGGCGGCGGGCCCGATATTTCTGACATATCCAAAAAAATGGGCATAGAACCCCGTTTTGTAAACGGTCTCCGTTACACCGATAAGCAGACGGCGGAAATCGCCCTTATGGCTTTATCGGGCAAAGTGAATAAAACCCTTGTTGATTTGATAGAAAGCAAGGGCGGCAAAGCCATCGGCCTTTGCGGGCTTGACGGGCATATGCTTATTTGCGGAAAACAGTCGGAAGAATTAGGCTATGTAGGCAAAATTAACTCCATAAACACAAAAGTTATTACCGACGTTTTAAATATTGGCTATATACCCGTTATTTCCCCCGTAGGGTGCGACGGCGAGGGCAATATTTACAATATCAACGCAGATACGGCCGCGGCCGCCATAGCGGGCGCTTTAGAAGCGGAAGTTCTTTTGCTTATGACAGATATAAGGGGCTTGCTTGAAAATAAAGACGATCCCGAAAGTCTTATAAAGGAAGTATACGTTTCGGATATCCCCGCGTTGGTTAAACAGGGCATTATTTCGGGAGGAATGATTCCTAAAATAGAGTGTTGCAAAGAGGCTATCCGCCGCGGCGGAAAAACCGTCTTTATTACAGACGGCAGGGTTTACCATTCCATTTTGGTTGAAATTTTGTCTGAAGAAGGCAGCGGAACAATGTTTTATAGTTGACTGATTTTATTTAAATCAGTCTTATTTTATAATAAAGGGCTTGAAGAATATGGATTCACAGTATATAATAAAAGAGGATAAAGAGTATATCGCTCCTACGTACGCCCGTTTCCCCGTGGCGCTTAAAGAGGGCAAAGGAAGCAAGCTTTACGATTACGAGGGCAAGGAATATATAGACTGCGGCAGCGGCATAGCCGTAAACATTTTCGGCGTGAATGATGAAGAATGGAAGTCGGCTGTAATAGCTCAGCTCGGCAGCATACAGCACACCAGCAACCTGTACTATTCCAAACCTCAGGCAGACCTTGCTAAACTTTTATGCGAAAAAACGGGCGCGAGCAAAGTGTTTTTCGGCAACAGCGGGGCTGAGGCGAACGAATGCGCCATAAAGGCTGCGAGGAAGTACAGCGATATAAAGTACGGCGAAAACCGCAAAGAAATAATTACGATAAAAAACTCCTTCCACGGCAGAACGATAGCCACGCTTTCGGCGACCGCGCAGGAGGCTTTCCATAAATATTATAATCCCTTTGTGGAGGGGTTTAAATACGCTGACGCAAATATGGAAAGCGTAAAGGAATGCGTAAACGGCGATACCTGCGCCATAATGCTTGAAACCATTCAGGGCGAAAGCGGCGTAAACGTTCTGGACGGAGAGTTTTTAAAACAGGTTGAAAAACTCTGCAAGGAAAGGGATATACTTTTGATTGTGGACGAAGTGCAGACGGGCAACGGCAGAACGGGATATCTGTATTCGTACGAAGCTTATAACATTCGGCCGGATATCGTCACGACGGCGAAGGGGCTCGCGGGCGGACTTCCGCTTGGCGCGTGCATGCTGTTCGGCAAATGCTCAGAAGTGTTCACTTACGGCGACCACGGCTCAACCTTCGGCGGAAATCCCGTCGCATGCGCCGGCGCCTGCAGCATTTTAAGCCGCATTACGGATGAGCTTTTAGCCGGAGTGAAAGAGAAGGGGCTTTACTTTAAAACCAACCTCGAACGCATAAAAAATGTTGAAGAGGTTACGGGCATGGGGCTTATGATAGGCATTAAAACAACAAAGTCCGCATCGGAAATTGCAGGCAAGTGCCTTGAAAAAGGACTCCTGGTATTAACCGCTCACGGCAAAGTAAGGCTTTTGCCCGCATTAAACATCAAAAAAGAAGAGATTGACGCTGCTTTAAAAATATTGAACGAGGTAATCGCAGAATGAAACATTTATTAAAATTATACGATCTCACCAGGGAAGAAATACTCTCTATATTGAACCTTGGCGACCAGTTGAAATTCGAACGCAACAACGGCATACAGAAGGACTATCTTAAGGGTAAAAAATTAGGAATGATTTTTCAGAAATCTTCCACCCGCACAAGGGTATCCTTTGAAGTAGGCATGTACGAGTTGGGCGGCAACGCGTTGTTTTTGTCGAGCAACGACTTGCAGATAGGCAGGGGCGAGCCCGTGCAGGACACCGCCCGCGTGCTTTCGCGTTACCTTGACGGTATTATGATACGCACATTTTCTCAGCAGGAAGTGGAAGATCTTGCAAAGTACGGTTCCATTCCTGTAATTAACGGTTTGACCGATTATTGCCATCCCTGCCAGGTGCTCGCCGACCTTATGACCATAAGGGAATTTAAGGGCACGTTCAAGGGCCTTAAAATGGCGTTTATAGGCGACGGCAACAATATGGCCAACAGCCTTATCGTAGGCGCGGTAAAGATGGGCATGCAGATATCTGTCGCCTGCCCCGAAAACCACCTTCCCGACGAAAAACTTGTAACCTGGGGCAAGGACAGCGGGCTTCTTACGGTGACGACGAGCGTAAAAGACGCGATAGAGGGCGCCGACGTGCTTTACACAGACGTATGGGCGTCTATGGGCCAGGAAAAGGAGAAGGCTCAGAGGGAAAACGATTTTAAGGGCTACCAGATAAACGAGCAGAACATAAAGGGCGCCAAAGAGGACGTCATGGTAATGCACTGTCTGCCCGCTCACCGCGGAGAAGAAATTACCGAAGGCGTGTTTGAAACTCATGCCAAAGAAATTTTTGACGAGGCTGAAAACAGGCTGCACGCGCAGAAAGCCGTTATGGTAAAACTTTTAAGATACTGAAAATTATAGATAATTCAAGGATAAATCAGATGAAGACAAGCAAAGTTTATTTGACGTTGCAAAACGGAAAACAATTTGTCGGGCAGTCGTTCGGGGCCTCGGGAGAGATCGTCGGGGAGCTTGTGTTTACTACAGGCATGACGGGTTATATAGAGACCCTGACCGACCCGAGCTATTACGGGCAGATAGTTACGCAGACCTTTCCTTTAATAGGCAACTACGGCATGATAGAGTCGGACTCGGAGAGTAAAAAACCTTGGGTTTCGGCGTATATCGTCCGCGAAAAATGCGATTCGCCCTCTAACTTCAGGTGCGAGGGCACGTTAGACGATTATCTTAAAAAACACAATATTATAGGCATTTACGGCATCGATACGCGCGAACTTACTAAAATAGTGAGGGAAACGGGCGTAATGAACGCCGCGATAACGCGTTCGCCTTTGAATGATTTTACAGAGGTAAACAAATACCGCATCAAAGACGCCGTAAAAGCCGTAACGTGCAGCGAGCTTGAATATTTAGGCGACCCCGACGGAATAAGGGTGGCGGTATGGGACTTCGGAGCTAAAAGCAATATTATGCGCGAGCTAGCAAAACGCGGCTGTTACTGCATAAAAGTTCCCTCTTACTACACGGCGGAACAGATTTTAAGTCTGAACCCTCAGGGGCTTATGCTTACAAACGGCCCCGGCGACCCCGCTGAAAATACCGACATTATAGACAACATAAGAAAGCTTGCCGGCAAACTTCCTATCTTCGGCATTTGCTTAGGACACCAGCTTTTCGCCCTCGCCATGGGCGGGAAGACAAAAAAGATGAAGTACGGGCACAGGGGCTCTAACCAGCCTGTGAAAAACCTCGATACCGGCAGGGTGTATATATCCAGCCAGAACCACGGCTACGAAGTTATTTCATCCTCGCTGAGCTTTGGCAAACTTTCCTTTATCAACGCAAACGACGGCACTTGCGAAGGGTTTGAATACCCCGAAATAAATGCGTATACCGTGCAGTTCCACCCCGAAGCTTGCGGCGGACCGCACGACGCGTCTTTCCTCTTTGATAAATTTATACTCAATATGAAGGAGGGGAAGTACCATGCCTAAGAGAGACGATATTAAAAAAGTACTTGTTATAGGTTCGGGCCCTATAGTCATAGGGCAGGCGGCCGAGTTTGACTACGCGGGCGCGCAGGCCTGCCGCGTGCTGAAAGACGCGGGTCTTGACGTAGTGCTCTGCAACTCTAACCCCGCGACGATTATGACGGACAAGGCCCTCGCCGACGAGATTTACCTTGAACCGCTCACCATAGATACATTAAAGAGAATAATTATAAAAGAACGTCCCGACAGCCTTCTGGCGTCGCTCGGCGGGCAGACAGGTCTGACGTTAGGCTGCCAGCTTGCGAAGGAAGGCTTCCTTGACGAGTGGGGTGTAAAGCTTATCGGCGTAAACTTAAGCGCCATCGACAGGGCGGAGGACAGGGAACTTTTTAAAGAGACGATGCAAAAGATAAACCAGCCTATCGTTCCTTCCGACATCGCGTACACCGTTGACGAGTGTATCGCCGTAGCCGAAAAGATAGGCGGTTACCCTGTAATCGTACGCCCCGCGTACACCCTCGGCGGCGCCGGCGGCGGCGTAGCTTATAACGAAGAAGAATTGAGGCTTATAGCTCACAACGGACTGATGCTTTCGCCTATAACGCAGGTGCTTATAGAAAAGTATATCGGCGGCTGGAAAGAGATTGAGTTTGAAGTTTTGCGCGACGGCGCGGGCAACGTTCTCACCGTCTGCTCGATGGAAAACTTTGACCCCGTAGGCATACACACGGGCGACAGCATAGTAATAGCCCCCGCCGTAACCCTCTCAGACAAAGAATACCAGATGCTGCGTACGGCTTCTCTGGATATTATAACCGAACTCGGCATAGAGGGCGGCTGCAACTGCCAGTTTGCGTTGAACCCCGATTCATTTGAATATTCCGTAATAGAAGTTAACCCCCGTGTTTCCCGTTCATCGGCCCTCGCTTCCAAGGCGACGGGGTACCCTATAGCCAAAGTTTCAACAAAAATCGCGTTAGGTTATACGCTTGACGAGATTAAAAACGACGTCACTGGCAAAACGTACGCCTGCTTCGAGCCTACCTTGGACTACGTAGTAGTAAAGCTGCCTAAATGGCCCTTTGATAAGTTCCTTTACGCAAAGCGTACTTTAGGAACAAGGATGAAAGCCACGGGCGAAGTCATGGCCATAGGCACAAGCTTCGAGATGGCTATAATGAAGGCCGTCCGCGGGGCAGAGATATCGTTAGGCACTTTGAATATGCCTAAGATGATCGAACTTTCTGACGAAGAAATACACGCAAAACTTTCCGAACTTACCGACGAAAGGTTGTTTGTAGTTTACTCCGCGATAAAGCGCGGCATTTCTATCGAAGAGATTTACCGCATAACAAAAATTGACGAATGGTTCCTTGATAAACTCAAAAATCTCGCCGATTTTGAAAAGGAAATAGAGGGAAGGCCCCTTACCCGTTCGCAGTATCTGAAGGGAAAGAAGTTAGGCTACCCCGACAAAGAGCTTGAAAAACTTTCGGGCAATAAACTTCCTATGCACAGGGACGCCGTATTCAAGATGGTTGATACATGCGGCGCCGAATTTGCCGCGCAAACGCCCTATTTCTATTCGACTTACGACGAAAAGGAACACGACGAGGCCAAGCCCTTTGTAAAACGCAGTCAAAAACGCAGGATAATTGTTATCGGCTCGGGCCCTATAAGGATAGGGCAGGGCATTGAGTTTGACTATTCGTCCGTTCACTGCGTATGGACTTTAAAAGAATTAGGCTACGAAGTCATAATTATAAACAACAACCCCGAGACGGTTTCCACCGACTTTGACACGGCGGACAGGCTTTATTTTGAAGCTTTGACCCCCGAAGACGTTCAAAACGTGATAGACGTAGAAAAACCCTACGGTGTTGTAATAACATTCGGCGGGCAGACGGCGATAAAGCTGTGCAGTTACCTCGATAAAAAGGGTATAAAAATACTCGGAACCCCCGCCGACAGCGTAGACCTCGCCGAAGACAGGGAGAGGTTTGACGAACTTCTTGAACAGTTTGACATAGCCCGCCCTAAGGGGTTAACGGTAATGACCAAGCAAGACGCGATAACTGCGGCGGAAACGCTCGGCTATCCCGTGCTTCTGCGTCCGTCGTACGTTATAGGCGGCCAGAATATGACCATAGCCTTTACGCAGAATGACATAGAGCGTTATATGGACGTAATTCTTGCGCAGCACATAGAAAACCCCGTGCTTTGCGACAAGTATCTTATGGGCACCGAGCTTGAGGTTGACGCCATATCGGACGGCGTGGACGTTCTTATCCCCGGCATTATGCAACATATCGAACGCGCGGGCGTGCACAGCGGCGACTCTATAGCCGTTTATCCTCCGTACAATTTAAGCGACGCTATGCTCAACAAGGTAGTTGACATATCTACAAAGCTCGCCATATCTTTAAAGACTAAGGGCCTTATCAACATACAGTATCTTATCTACCAGAACGAATTGTACGTAATAGAGGTAAACCCTAGGGCTTCGCGTACGATACCTTACATTTCAAAGGTTACGGGCGTGCCTATGGTAGAACTTGCCACCAAGATTTTAATGGGCGCCAAGCTTAAAAGGTTAGGCTACGGCACGGGGCTTTACCCTAATTCGCCGTATGTAGCCGTAAAGGTTCCCGTCTTCTCGTTTGAGAAACTTAATGACGTTAACTCGCAGTTAGGTCCCGAAATGAAGTCGACGGGCGAGGTTTTAGGCATAGGCAAGACAATAGAGGAAGCTCTGTTTAAAGGGCTTGTCTCTGCGGATTTCAATATGAAGCACCCTACAAAACAGCATCCTTCGGGCATCTATTTTACCGTAAACGATCAGGACAAGTTTGAAATTGTAAATATCGTCAAAAAGTTTGCCGACCTCGGGCTTACGCTTTACGCTACAAAGGGCACGGCGGATACGATAAGAAGTTTAGGGCTTGAATGTACAGACGTAGCAAGGCTCTCCACAAACGATGAAATTTTCAAGCTTATGGACGAAGGCAAGATTGACTATGTGGTTTACACGGGCAAGACTGATATAGAATCCATAACAAACTATATATCTTTGCATCACCACGCCATACTTTTAGGCATAACCGTGCTAACATCGCTTGACACGACTAACGCCCTCGCAGACTGCATCGCAGGCAGATATACTCAGTTCAACACCGAACTTGTGGATATAAACCACCTCAGGAAGGAAAAATTGAAGCTTTCTTTCTGCAAGATGCACAGTTGCGGCAACGACTATATTTTCTTTAACAATATGGATAACCGCATAACCTGCCCCGAATCGCTTGCTATAAACTTTTCTGACAGGCATTACGGAATAGGCAGCGACGGCATAGTTATGATTGAAAAATCTGACGTGGCCGACTGTAAAATGCGGGTATTCAACCGCGACGGAAGCGACGGCGGCATGGCGGCCAATCCCTTAAGGTGTGTGGCTAAGTATGTTTACGACAGAAAGCACCCCGCGGGCAAGGTTACAGTAGAAACATGCAACGGGGTTAAAGAGTTAGACGTAGCGTCGTTCAACGGCGTCGCCAGCTCTGTATCGGTAAACCTCGGCAAAGCTTCGTTTGAAGGCAAGGATATTCCCTGCGTATTTGAAGGCGAAACCGTAGAAAAGCCGATTGCATTCGGAAATACCGAATACAAAGCCACAATAGTAAACGTAGGCAATCCTCATTGCGTGGTGTTCTGCGACAAAGTCGACGACGTTGATATAGAGGCGTTGGGCCAGGCTGTGGTAACTTCGGGTTACTTCCCCGCGGGTACATACGTAGAATGCGCGAGGGTTGTAAACAACCTCACGGTAAAAATCCGCGTATGGGATAAAATAAACGGCGAAACTATGGCCTGCGGCACGGCGGCGGCCGCGGCGGCAGTAGCTGCGGTTAAGGCTCAGAAATGCCTTAAAGATGCAACGATAACGGTAAAACTTAAGGGCGGCGACCTGTTTGTAACCTGCAAGGATGACGGCGATATATTGCTTGACGGCAGCGTAAAACAGTCGTACGACGGCGTAATAGAAATATAAAAATGATCTATTTTGATAACGCAGCCACGACAAAACCCGACGGGGATTGTCTTAAAAAGGCTGAAATATATTTAACCGACAAATTTTATAATCCTTCCGCATTGTATGCGGAAGGATATAATTTGCACCTTGATCTGCGTTCGGCGAGGGAAAATATACTCTCGCATATAGCCGATAAAAGCAAATATGATTTAATTGTCACATCCTGCGGCAGCGAAGCCGATAACCAGGCGGTATTCTGCGCGGGCAGAAGGGGCAATATTGTAACTACTTACGGCGAACATTCGGCGATTTTTAACGCCGTAAACGAAGCGAAAATAAGAGGCGTTGAGGTGCGTTTTGCAAAACTCAACGCAGACGGAAGCGTTAATACAGACAGTTTATTGAGTCTTATAGACGACAAAACGTCGCTCTGTTCCGTAATTCACGTCAATAACGAAACCGGGGCGGTTAACGATATAAATTTTATCGCCGCAAGAGTAAAAGCTATAAATCCGCGTACCGTATTTCATTCAGACGGTGTGCAGGCGTTCGGCAAAATTCCCTTTAAAATGTCGCAGAATATTGATTTATACTCCTTAAGCGCTCACAAAATAGGCGGATTAAAGGGAACGGGCGCGTTGATTAAAAGGAAAACCCTTCAGTTAAAGCCATTAATATATGGCGGAGGTCAGGAAGGGGGCCTGAGAAGCGGAACCGAGAATGTTTTCGGTATAAAGATGCTGGAGTACGCTTCTGGCAAAGTTTTTGATAAAATCAATGAAAATTTCGCAAAAATCAACGCCGTCAAACAGAAGCTTTGCGGGCTTTTGGATAAAGATTTATTTACAATTTTATCTTCGGAAGACAGTTCGCCCTATATCCTTACCGTAGCGGCCGAAGGCGTCAGGGGAGAAACGGCCCTTCACGCGGTAAACGACAAGGGGCTTATAATAGGCACCGGGTCGGCGTGTTCTTCCAATGAGGCTAAAAGACATTCAAGGGTGATTGAGGCCTGCGGAGTGGATAAAAAGCTTTACGACAGCGTGCTTCGCATAAGTTTTTGCGGAAATAATACTTCGGAAGAAGCTATAAAGGCGGCAGAAATTTTAAACGAAACGCTTGGCGAGTTAAAAGAGGCATTAAAGTAATGGAAAAAGTAGTAATTATCCGCTATGCGGAAATACATTTAAAGGGCAAAAACAGAGGATATTTTGAGCATGTTTTTGCCGTAAATATAGAAAAATCGTTAAAAGGCATACGACACGAGCTGAGAAGGCAAAGCGGCAGATACCTTGTAGAAGGTTTTTCAGAAGACGACACAGACCTTATTGTAAGCAAAATTAAAAAAGTTTTCGGCGTTCATTCTGTAAGCGTCGGATATAAAGTAAATTCTGCTTTAGACGAAATTTTTTCCGCCGCTGAGGGTGTCGCGGATAAAGATGGCGCTTTTAAGGTAGAAACTCACAGGGCGGATAAAAAATTCTACTTAAATTCGCCTCAGATAAGCGCCGAAATCGGCGGAATGCTGTTAGAAAGCAATCCAAAACTAAAAGTTGACGTGCATAATCCAGATTTTGTCATTAATATTGATGTCCGCGAAAACGGCAAGACGCTTGTGTTCAGCAAATTTGAAAGCGGGGCCGACGGTATGCCTGTAGGCACGGCGGGCAAGGGGCTTTTGCTTATATCGGGCGGCATAGACAGCCCCGTGGCGGGCCATATGATAGCTAAACGCGGAATGAAGATAGAAGGTCTGCATTTTCACAGTTACCCGTATACAAATATGCAGGCGAGGCAAAAGGTAAACGACCTATCATCGGTTTTATCTGAATATAACTGCGGGTTTACGTTAAACGTTGTTTCGGTTAAAAAGATTCAGGAAGAAATCCATAAAAATTGCAACGGAGCCTATATGGTTACGCTGTTAAGGCGTTTTATGATGAGAATCGCCGAAATTATTGCCGAAAGGAACGGCGACCAGTGTATAATTACAGGCGAAAGTTTAGGGCAGGTTGCAAGCCAGACCGTTGAGGGAATGACAATGTCTAACTCGGTGGTTAAAAATCTTCCAGTGCTTCGCCCTTTATGCGGATTCGATAAAAATGAAATTATAGAAAGAAGCCGCAAAATAGGAACCTATGAAATATCAATTCAGCCCTACGAAGATTGCTGTACGGTATTTTTGCCGGACTACCCTATAATAAAACCTAAACTTGAAGACGTTTTAGCCGAAGAAGCGAAACTCGATGTAGAGGGATTGATAAAAGACGCGCTGTCTACCTTAGAGACAGTTGAAATGTAAAATTTAAGCAGGCGGCTTTATGCCGCCTGCTTATTCATTGTACCATTCCCTGTGTACGATATCAGGAATTTCTTCTTGAGGGGGAGAGGTGTTTTCTTTATTTATTATAACAGATGGCAAAGTAATTGTTTTGCTGTAATAAGTTTTATTTTCTGCTTTAAAGTATGGAGTAACCGAATACTCATAGCGGCCGTCTTCAGGTTCGTCGTAAAATTCTTCAGTCCATTTTCCGTCGTAAACGGTGGCGGTATTGTCTTCATTTTTGCGTTTTATCAAATATGAATAGTAATATGTCTGACATAATTGTATCAAAACGGTGTTATTTTTGACAAAAATTGAAGGTTTTTCTATAACGGGGCAAGAAAACTTATTTGATTTAAGTTTAGGAATATTGCTGTTTAAAACCTTAATTTTTTTGACGGCAAGCTTTGGCGATGCATCGTCGGAGAGCATAATTTTGTTGTTTTTTTTGGATTCGTCAAGGTCGATAGCGATTTCCTGAGTTTCCGTCGAAGTGTCAAGACTTTCCGGCTTTTCATTTTCATAGAGCCTTTCAAGAATTTGCTTGACTATGCCGGCGCTGTCGTTTCCGCCGGTAATATTTTTCGGCTGGTTGTCTTTATCGCCGAGCCATACGCCGATTACGTCCGAAGAGGTATAAGAGATGCAATAGGCGTCTGTATTCCCTGAAGAATTTCCGCAAGTTCCCGTCTTTGAAGCGATATCGTATGGTAAATTTTTTAACTTTTTGGCCGTTCCCTCTTTAGACGTTTGCATAAGCATATCGTTTATCAGGGAACAGGTGCCTGCAGAGTAAACTTTTTTGCCGTTATCTTTTGCCGTATAGATTGTCTTGCCGTTTTTAAGAGTTATTTCTTCTATAAAGTGAGAAGCTTTGTAAATGCCGCTGTTTTGAAATATCGCGTAGCGGTCGCATAACTCCTTTAAAGTCAGGCCGTATTTCATTCCGCCGAGGGCTAAAGAGAGGTTTTTCTCCTCTTTATCAAGTGCTATGTCAGACATAATTGCGTATTTTTCGGCTTTTTCAAGCGTCAAAGCGTTTAAAATCTTTACCGCAGGTATATTATAGCTGTATTTTAAACTGTCTGCCGCGGTGACGTAACCGTGATATTTTTTATCGTAATTTTCGGGTGAGTAGCCGCTGTAATTTACCTTTTCGTCAAGAATTTTTGTATCTGGAGAAATTATATTTTCTTCTATCGCGGGCGCGTATACGAGTATAGGTTTGACGGTTGACCCCGGCTGGCGTTTCGCTCCGTTTATTGTTGATTTGTACGCCTTTACTTTTCCGTCTTTTGACGTTACGATTACTGAGTTGTCATATTCGTAATCCAATCCCTCGATAAAGTTCTGCAGATTTTTGTCGAGGCATGTTCTGATTTTGCAGCCGTCGTTTAACTGGTAAAAGTCTATGCCGATATCTTCAAGTTCGTCTAAAACCGCGTTAATGTAGTCGTCTGTTATATCGTCGTTATTTTTTTCGGCCGAAAGCTCGGTCTTCTTCGCGTCTTCGCATTGGCTTTTGTTTATATAGCCGTTTTTGTACATGCCGTCAAGCACGATATTGCGCCGAGCAAGGCATTTTTCGGGGCTTTTAAAGGGGGAATAGTTATTCGGCGAAGTCAAAAGTCCGACCATAGTCGCCGACTGCTCAAGCGTCAGCGCGTCGGCCGTCTTGCCGAAATAAAATTCCGAGGCGCTTTCCAGTCCGTAACAGTTGTGGCCGAAGTAAATCGTGTTCAGGTACATCTCTAAAATCTGGTCTTTTGTGTATTTTTTTTCAAGCTTTTTTGTGAGTTTTATCTCGCTCAACTTGCGTTTTATAGTTTTATCGCCCGTAAGATGAGTGTTTTTTATAAGTTGCTGGCTTATTGTAGACGCCCCTTCTTTAAAAGAACGGCTTAAAATGTTTGTGTATAGTGCCTTAAGCATCCGCTTGTAATTGAGGCCGTTATGCGAGTAAAAAGTCCTGTCTTCCGAGGAAATAAATGCGTTTATTGTATCGTCCTGCAGTTCTTCAAGCTGTATGCTCTTTCGCTTGGAAAGCAGTGAGGCGTTTGTAATTTCGTTTCCCTCGTTGTCGCAGATTGTTATGCTCTGGCTGTAATTTGTAAGCTTATTTTCGTCAAGCTCGGCGTCTTTTGTCAGTCCGATGTATACGTATATCGCCGCCGCAATAAACATCGCCGCTGTTAAAATAAGCAAAAGCAGAACTTTAATTAACCTTTTCATCTTAAATTAGTATCTGAAACTTTTATATTTCTTTGCAAATTAATTGAATAAATTTTGCTTAAACTATATAATATGTTATATAAGGAGATTTATGAACGGTTTTTACCATATTATTACGTACGGCTGCCAGATGAACGTACACGATTCCGAAAAGATTGCGGGAATGCTCAGCGAACTCGGGTATGAGAGTACGGACGTTATTGAAGACGCCGACATTATAGTTTTTAACACCTGCTGCATACGCGAAAACGCTGAAAATCACGCGTACGGCAATATAGGAATGCTTAAAAAACTTAAAGCAAATAAAAAGGACCTTATTATAGCCGTAGGCGGCTGTATGCCTCAGCAGATAGGCAAGGCCGATATATTACATAAAAAATTCCCCTATGTGGATATAATTTTCGGTACGCATAACCTCGGCAATTTAAAAACTCTTATAGCCGAAAAGAAGAACGGCAAAAAGACGGTGGTGGAAGTTTTGACAGGCGACGGGGAGGTTTGTGAAGGGGATAACCCTTTAAGAACGAGTTACCCTAACGCCTGGGTAAACATAATGTACGGCTGCGACAATTTTTGCAGCTATTGCATCGTGCCGTACGTCCGCGGAAGGGAACGCAGCCGCCTGCCTGAAAATATTTTAAGTGAAGCGACGCGGCTTATAAAAGACGGCTACAGGGAAATTACTCTGTTAGGCCAGAACGTAAATTCTTACGGCAAGGGAATAGAGGGCGCAAGCTTCCCTGAACTTTTAGAAAATATAGCCTCTGTAGACGGAAAGTTCCGCCTGCGTTTTATGACAAGCCATCCTAAAGATTTTTCTGAAGAGTTCGTAAAAGTTATAGCGAACAACAAAAAGATATGCAACAACGTGCATTTGCCGGTGCAGAGCGGGTCAGACCGCATTTTAAAGGCTATGAACAGACGGTATACGTCAAAGCAATATCTTGAAAAGGTGGAAATTTTAAAAAAATATATCCCCGACTGCGCCATTACAACCGACCTTATAGTAGGTTTCCCCGGGGAGACCGACGAAGACTTTAAAGCCACGTTAAGTCTTGTAAAAGAGGTAGGCTATTCCTCGGCGTTTACCTTTGTCTATTCGCCCAGGCAGGGCACCAAAGCCGCCGAAATGGCAGATCAGATTCCCGAAGAAGTTTCCAAAGCGCGTATAATGGAGCTTGTGGAACTTGTTAACTCGCAGACGCGGTCTCAAAGCGTAAAATATGTAGGCAAAACATGCGAAATACTGTGCGAGGGGTACGACGATAAAAAGGAAATGTTCCTCGGCAGGGACGAATACGGCAGAATGGGCTATTTTAAATGCGACAAAAATCCTGTCGGAGAATTTGTCAATATAAAGATAACCGAAGCGAACGGTGTTTCGCTGTACGGCGAATTATTAAAGTAGGGTGTGGAATTATGGCGCTTTCGCAAATGATGCAGCATTACCTTGAGGTAAAGGATAAATATAAAGATTGTGTGATTTTTTACCGTTTAGGCGATTTTTATGAAATGTTTTTTGAGGATGCAGAAAAGGTCTCTAAACTGTTAGACCTTACGCTTACGGGCAGGGACTGCGGCCTTGAAAAGCGGGCTCCTATGTGCGGCGTTCCGTACCATGCGGCCGATAATTATATAGCAAAACTTGTATCGTTAGGCGAAAAGGTGGCCATATGCGAACAGCTTGAAGATCCTTCAACCGTGGCGAGGGGCAATATGGTTGCCCGCGACGTGATAAGGGTGGTGACGGCGGGAACGCTTACAGACGAAAAGCAGCTTGACGAACGTTCGTCAAGCTACATTTGCAGTGTTTACTTAAATTCGGATGCCGTCTCTCTTGCATGGGCGGATATAACGACGGGCGAATTTAACGCCACGGATTTTTACGGCGGCGACGCCGTAGACCAGGCTGTAGTGTATATGGTAAAACTTGCCGTTAAAGAGATTATCTGCAACGACGACATGCTTTTTGCCTGCAAAAACAAACCCGAAGTTACAAGAAACGTCTTGCCTAAATTTTCAAGCTATCCCGCGTACGCCTTTATGTATGCGACTGCCGAAAATTGCCTTAAAGAACAGTTTAACGCGAAGACGCTTTCAGCTTTTTCAATTTCAGGCCACAACGGGGCGGTGAGCGCGGCGGGTGCGCTTATCGATTACCTTAAAGACACGCAAAAGCACGCCCTTAAAAATATAGACGGCGTAAGGTACATCTCTAACAGCGCCTTCATGAAGCTGGATACTTCTGCAATAAAAAACCTTGAGCTTGTAAAAACGTTGTCCGAAAATAAGCGCTACGGCTCGCTTTTATGGCTGTTGGATAAGACAAAGACGGGCATGGGCGCGAGGCTCATGAACACAACGATTTTATCTCCTTTATGCGATAAAGATAAGATAAATTATCGGCTTGACGGGGTAGAAGAATTTTATAACGCCCCCGTGATTATGCTCTCGGTAAGCGAATTGTTGTCCGAAATTAAGGATATAGAAAGGCTTTCGGGCAAAATTTCCAACGGAAATATCACTCCGAGGGATTGTATCGCCCTCGCCCGTTCGCTTGAAGTTATACCTAATATCCGCATGCAGCTTGCAGGTTTCACTTCAAAAGCTTTAAGCGACGTAAGCGCAAGGCTTTACGATTTAAGCAGCGTAGCGGAGCTTATAAACAACGCCATCGTTCCCGAAAATACCCCCGTGGTCACAAAAGACGGCGGATATATAAAAAGCGGCTATAACGCCAAACTTGACGAGCTCAGGAATATTAAAGACAACGGCAAGGACATAATTTTGCGGATTGAATCCCGCGAAAGGGATGCTACGGGAATACGTACCCTTAAAATAAATTATAACCGCGTGTTCGGCTATTACATAGAAGTAACCAAGTCGTTTAAAGATAAAGTCCCTTTGAACTACCAGCGCAGGCAAACCCTCGCCAATTCCGAACGGTACACTACCGAAGAATTGAAAGAGGTTGAAGAAAAGATATTAAACAGCGAAGATATGGCTTTAAAGCTTGAAGCGAGTATCTTTGACGAAATTAAGGAAGTCCTCGCCTCTAACATAAACAATTTAAAGGTGATTTCAGGGGCGATAGCGGCGCTGGATATGTATGTTTCCTTTGCTCAGGTCGCTAAAACGTACAGATACGTTCGTCCGAAAATCGTAGAAAGCGACAAGCCGCTTGTAATTAAAGAGGGCAGGCACCCCGTAGTAGAAAGGATTTCCAAGGAAAGGTTTATCGCGAACGACACTCTTTTGGATGAGAATGAAAACCGTACAATGATAATAACGGGGCCTAACATGGCGGGCAAAAGCACGTATATGAGGCAGACGGCTTTAATTACGCTTATGGCTCATTTAGGCTGTTTTGTGCCAGCGAAGTATGCGGAAATACCTATAACTGACAGGATTTTTACAAGGATAGGCGCGAGCGATAACCTCATTTCAGACCAGAGCACCTTTATGGTTGAGATGATTGAGGTGGCCTCAATTTTGCAGAATGCCACAAAAAGCAGTCTTTTGATTTTAGACGAAGTAGGAAGGGGCACAAGCACGTACGACGGGCTCAGCATCGCCTGGGCCGTAATAGAGAGCCTTACTCAGAAGATAGGCGCAAAAACTATGTTTGCAACGCATTACCACGAACTTACCGAGCTTGAAAACCGCATGGAAGGCGTAAAAAATTACAAGATATCGGTAAAAGAGGTAAACGGCGATATAGTGTTTATGCGTAAGATTATGCGAGGGGGAGCAAACCGCAGCTTCGGCATAGAAGTCGCCTCTTTGGCGGGCGTTCCTAAAGACGTAACAGACAGGGCTAAACAGATTTTAAAGCTTGTGGAGCGAAAAGACAAGATTGCCTCTAAAAAACAGCCTGCCGAGGAAGAGGAACAAAAGGAATATTCCGAGGTTGAACGCATACTTATGCAGACCGATATGAACAATCTTTCGCCTATGCAGGCGTTTATCGTATTGTCTGACCTGGTTGAAAAAGTTAAAACTCAGGCGGACGAGAGGAATTGATAAATGGCAAAAATTAATTTACTTACCAAGGATATTTACAACAGGATTGCCGCGGGCGAAGTTGTCGCAAACCCCGCTTCCGCCATAAAGGAGCTTGTGGAAAACTCTATAGACGCGGGGGCTACTGAAATTTCTGTATATGTGGAAAAATCGGGAACGCAGCTTATAAAGGTATGCGATAACGGCGGAGGCATAGAGCCAGACGATATGCGTTCCGCATTTATGTCGCACGCCACAAGCAAAGTTTCCTGCGTAGACGACCTTGACAATATCAAAACTCTCGGGTTCAGGGGCGAGGCTCTGGCAAGCATTTCGGCTATTTCTGTAACGGAAATTGTATCTGTCACCGAAGGCAATCCCGCTTGCAGGGTTGTGTGCGAAGGCGGCTATATCGGCAAGGTTGAGCCCGCCGCTTTGGAAAAAGGCACCGAAGTTTCTGTCCATAATCTGTTTTACAACACCCCCGCGAGGGCAAAATTTTTAAAAAGCGATAAACAGGAACTTAGCGCCATAACCTCTTGCATGACTCAATTTATTTTAGGCAACCCCGATATTTCGTTTAAATATTATTCGGAAGGAAAGCTTTTATTGCAGTCGTTCGGCAACGGTCTTGACGAAGCTTTCGCGCAGATTTACAGCTATAAAGTTATTTCGCAATGCTTTAAAATTAAGGCGGAGTGCGATGGCGTTAAAATTAACGGCTTTGTAAGCAACCAAAATTTTTTCAAGCCGAATAAAAGTTGCCAGCATCTTTTTATAAACGGCAGGTATATCGTAAATGAAACGGTTTCCGTCGCTGTAAAGGTGGCCTACCAAAGCTATACAATGCACAGGCAGTTTCCCCTCTATGTACTTTTTATAGAAGTACCTTCGGACGAACTGGACGTAAACGTCCATCCGAATAAAGCCGAAGTGCGATTTGCAGACAACCATAAAATCTATCACGCCGTGTACACTGTTTTATCCAACGTGCTTGACGGCACGGCGAAGGCGGCCGACTTTGTTATAGAGAGCGGCGTATTGCCCGAAGTTAAATCCACAATGCCGCAAAAGCCCCTCGTAGCGCCCGAAAGGCCTAAAGAATGGGAACAAATGCCGGAAAAATTAAACAAAAAGCCCGTTCAGCAGCCTTCTGTTTCGCCATTCCCCGTGCAGGAAGTGCCAGAAGACTTAATAAACCGCGATCCTGTGTTTGAGGACAGGGAAAAAACTTACTCATTGACGGGTTACTACGGCGACAAGGACAAAAAGGAGAATAAAATAACGGTAAGTTCGGATCCGTTTGATATAAACGCCGTACATAAGGCGGAAAAGCCAGTGCAGGAAGAAATTTCCTGCAAAACATACACCTATAAGGGCAGCCTTTTCAATACATATCTTTTATATGAAATCGGCGAGGACGTATATATAATAGACCAGCACGCCGCTCACGAACGCCTTATATTTGATAAATATAAAAAGCAGATGGACGAAAGAAAGGTTATCCGCCAGGGGATGCTCGTGCCCTATCTTTTCGGCGTTTCGTCCGAAGAAAACGCCTTTATAGAAAAAAATATTGCAGTATTGCGCGAAATAGGCTTTGATATAGAGCCTTTCAGTTTAACCTCTTACAGAGTAAACGAAATTCCCGCAGATCTTCAGGATATAAATTTAAAAGAATTTTTTGACGATCTGCTCTCTGATATAAACGAACTTAAATCAATAAATCTTACCGACGTTTTAAGGGATAAAATCGCGATGAAGGCGTGCAAACACGCCGTAAAGGGCGGCATGACGCTGACAAAAGAGGAGGCAGACGGCCTTATCGCCGATATGAACGGCGACATGGGGCTTAAATGCCCTCACGGAAGGCCTGTCGCGGTAAAACTTACTAAATATCAGATAGAAAAAATGTTCAAGAGGATAGTTTAATTGGCGCAGGCGCTTGTAATTTGCGGACCTACGGCTACGGGCAAAACAGCCCTCGCCGTCGAGTGCGCGAAAAAATTAAATAGCCCGGTAATTTCAGCCGATTCGCAGCTTGTGTATAAGGGATTGGATATCGGCACGGCCAAACCAACCGAAGAAGAGAAGGCGGGCGTCACGCATTATATGATAGACGTTTGCGAGCCTTACTGCGATTACAGCGTTTCCGATTACTGCGATAACGCCTTGCCAATTGTAGAAAGCGTTATAAATAACGGAAAAGTACCTGTAATATGCGGCGGAACAGGGTTTTATATCAACTCCTTATTGTTTGATTTCAGTTACGGCAACGTCGCCGCAGACGAAAATATACGAAACAAATATCTTGAAATCGCAAGAACGAAGGGCAGGGAGTATCTTCATTCGCTTCTTGAAAAAGCAGACCCCGAAAGCGCGGCGAAGCTTCACCCTAACGACGTAAAAAGGGTGATACGGGCGTTGGAAATTTATGAGGTCGGCGGCAGAAAAAAGTCTGAAATTTCAGACGGCGGAAAGAGGTTCAGCTATCTCGCCGTAGCCGTTGCCTACCCGAGGGAAGAATTATACCAAAGGATAGAAAGGCGGGTTGACGCAATGTTTGAAAACGGCCTTGTAGAAGAGGTGCAAAGCCTTTTAGCCCGAGGAATAGACGAAAATTGCCGCTGTATGCAGGCAATAGGATATAAAGAAGTGCTTGAATGCCTTAAAAACGGCGATAATCAAAGTACTATGCGTGACATAATTAAGCAAAATACACGCAGATACGCAAAAAGACAGATAACTTTTTTTAAAAAACTTGACGGAATTGTATGGCTCAAGCCGGAGGAGGCTTCCGCCGGAAACGTATTGGAGATTTTTTATAATGGAAAACGTTGAAGAGTATATCGGGGAATGTGAAAAAAAACTTGACGAAAGATTTAAACAGATAGACAAGGTTTCTTATTGTAACTATGTAAAGGTGGCCGAAGCTTTTTCTTATTACAAGGTAGCCGCGATGCATTTTAACGGCTCTACGGGATACGGCTACGGCGACGAGGGCAGGGATACCTTAGGTAAAATTTACGCTATGGCGTTCGGCGCCGAGGCGGGCATTGTTTCGCCTCACCTTTTATCGGGCACGCACACTTTAACGGTGGCCCTTTTCGGCCTCTTGCGGCCGGGCGATACGCTTTTGTGCATAAGCGGCATGCCTTACGACACTATAAGGGGCGTTATCTTCGGCGAGGGAAACGGTTCGTTAAAGGACTTTGGCGTAAATTTTAAATACGTGGATTTAAACGGCGACGGTTCGTTTGACTATGAAAAAATCAAGGCGGAGCTTAACAGCGGTGTAAAAGTTGTCTATATACAGCGTTCCAGAGGGTACGAACTTCGCGACGCCCTCTCTTGCGGCCAGATAGAGGAAGCCTGCAAATTTGTGCGAAGCCTTGGCTTTGAAGGCTGTATTTTTGTGGATAACTGCTACGGCGAGTTTGTGGAAACCAGGGAGCCCTGCGCCGCGGGGGCAGATATTATAGCGGGCTCGCTTATAAAAAACCCTGGCGGCGGCCTTGCTCAGACGGGCGGCTACATCTGCGGCAAAGAGAAATATATTGACCTTATCGGCAAAAGGCTTACCGCCCCGTCAATAGGGCTTGAGGTAGGCTCGTTCGCCTTAGGTTACCAGTATTATTATCAGGGCTTTTTTATGGCTCCGCATACTGTCGCGCAGGCGCTTAAGTGCAGCCTACTGATAGGTACGGCTCTGGACGGGTTAGGTTATAAAAATTACCCTTCGGCGGATAAAACGCCTTACGATATCACAAGGGCGATACAATTTGACGACGAAAATAAAATGCTTGACTTTATCCGTGAGGTGCAGTACGCCTCTCCCGTAGACAGTTTCGCTACCTGCGAGCCATGGGATATGCCCGGCTACGACGATAAAATAATAATGGCGGCTGGCACCTTTGTTTCGGGGGCGTCGATAGAGCTTTCCGCCGACGGGCCCGTAAAACCTCCGTACATTGCCTATTTTCAGGGTGGTTTGACCTACGAACACGGCAGGTACGCTTTATCTAAGATACTCAGGAGAATGTAGATGAAAGTTAAAAAATCTATCGGAGCGATTATCGTTTCCTTGATCTCTGTTATTTTTTGCGGCGTTTTCTACGGCTGCGGCGGAAGCGAAAGCAGCGGCGAAAACGGCTACAAAACGGGCAATACTGTAAGCAATTTTACCTTAACAGAGTATTTTGACGAAGAAAACGGTACTTATAAACTGCAAGACGACCTTGACGAAAACAGGGTAGTGGTTTTGTATTTCTGGTATATAGGGTGTTCCCCTTGCGAGGAGGATATCCCCGAACTCGGCGGGCTCGCGGAGCAATATTCGGACAAACTTTCGGTTGTAATAGCGCATTCAAGCGAGATAAATGCAAGTAGCATTGATATGCTTGAAACCTATGTAAAAGATACAAAAAACTGGAGCTTTTATAGCTTGGATAACGTACATTTCACTTTGGATAACAGCGGCGGCAAGTCTGTGTATGACAAATTCGGAGGCGACAACGTTTACCCGACGGTAGCGGTCATTGACGGAAACGGAACATTGAGATTTTCTTATTCATCTGTTTTAACCGACGGGTTCTACACCGATTTGCAGACTTTGTTACGATAATTAATATTATATTAAAAGCCCCGTCTTGCGG
>JAJPXK010000074.1 GCA_021205485.1 Clostridia bacterium
ATGCTCGCGTACTTCCCCGGGTGTTGGATACTGAATATGTGGCTTCCAAACTATTCGCCCTCGCTCGGCTATCTCGCGCTTCTGCTGCCACTTATAATCTTTTCCTCCAAAATGAATCTTTTAACCAACAACTATTTAAAGGTTTACCGCAGGGAAAAAGTTATGTTCGTAATCAACGTTTCCGCCGCGGTTTTGGGAACGGGCGCGTTTTTGCTGTGCGCATACGTTTTTAACTCGCTTGAAGCGCTCCTGCTTTGCGTGGTGGCGGTGATAATGATTTGTTCGGTGGTTTCGGAAATCGCCGTGATGAAAATTATAGGCGTTAAATTTATTAAGGAATTTATCTTTGAATTCCTGCTCACCGCGGGCTTTATTTTGGCCGCGTACAAGCTCGGCTTGCTGTGGGGATTTTTAGCGTATCTTGCAATGTTCGCGGTATATTGTGCGGTCAATTATAAATCGGTCGCGGAAATTTTTAAAGCCGCGTCAGCCAGATTCAAAGGCGCGCGTGACAAAAACAAAAGTAAAGATGGGGAGGAGTGATTCCTCCTTTTTTTGTATGTGAAAATAAGCCGTTCATACAGATAATATATTGACAAAACACAACGTCGGGTGTATAATAGTTGTAAACTAAGCCGAAAAACCAAGGTTTTTTTATAATGAAGTTCAATTTGTCTTTGGAAAACGGTTCGCCAAAGGAAATTATACGGCGGATATTATCATCTAAATATTTCCCGTTTTTTACCGCGGCGTTCTTTATTTTGTGCTATTACCCCGGCTGGGATATGGCTATGATTTACTATGCCGCCGTCGTCGGTATAGCTATGGTTCTGCTTCTGGACGATTTAACGCCGCTTATAAGTATGCTACTGTTTATGTGCGTTATGATAACGGCGCAGCATTCGCCCTCGCAGACGCTGGATTCTTCAGATTACTTCACGCGGCCCGAAATTTATTGGCAGGCAATAATTTTAATCGCTCTCTATATCATCGCGATGGGTTACAGAGTATTTTATAAAAGGAGAACGTCTTTCCGTCCTACGCCCATATTCTGGGGTCTTTGCCTGCTCGCGCTTGCTTTTTTGCTGAACGGCGCGGGGAGTTCGTCGTATACCGTTTCAGATCTGATGTACGGCGTTTTTATGGCGTTTTTCTTCCTCTTTATATTCGTGCTTTTTTCAGGCAACGTTAAGCTGTGCGAGGAAAATTATATAAAAATCAGCTATGCCTTTTTAGCATTTTCAGTTCTTCTCGTGGTGGAACTCGCCGTGAAATATATCTCGGTCTGTGACATGTTTATGCAATACCTCGGCGGCGAGGTTTCGTATAATCATTTTAAGGAACAAATTTCATTCGGCTGGGGCATATGGAACACTATGGGTATGCTGCTCTGCCTCTGTATTCCCGCCATGTTTATGCTCGCTTCAAAAAGCAAACACGGATATCTGTTCGTTATCTACGGCGCGGTGCTCGCTTTGTGCGCGGTGCTCAGTATGAGCAGGCAAGCTATGCTGGGCGCGGTGGCGGCGTTCGCAATATCCTCGGTAGGTGTTTTAATTAAAAGCCGTACACGCCTTCAAAACGCCATAGTCATAGGCGTGGTAGTCGTCGCCGTGATTATTTTTGCCGCGGTCAAGCGGGAGGCGGTGTGCAGCGCTGTTCTGGGAATGATGGAGTCGCTCTTCTCGGACGAGGGCGTGCTCACAGGCAACGGCAGGGTCAGCCTTGTAAATTACGCCGTTACCTATTTCGCCGCGAACCCCGCGTTCGGATCAGGCTTCTTTATGGCGTTGCACGACGTGGATCTGACAAATCTTTCGTTCGTGCCCGAATTCGCCTGCAACACTTTTGCCGAAATGCTTGGCGCCTGCGGAATGTTCGGGCTTATCGCCTATTGTATACACAGAATCCAGACGATTATGGCCTTCGCCCAAAAGCCCGACTGGAACAAGTTTTATATCGCGGCGATAGTGGTCGTGCTTTTGCTTTTAAGCCTTATCGATAACCATATATTCAATATTTTCCCCACTATGATATACAGCGGCTTGCTCGCGTTTGCTGTTGGCGAGGAAAAACTCGCTTACCCTGCGTTCAGATTAAAGCATAAAAAAGTTAAAAAAGAAGAAGACAAAGGGGAAGAATAAAAAATTTTTCCCAAAATGCCCCGCGCGGACAAAAATTTTTGCAAAATCGTTTGACAAAGCCCCCGCGTTTTACTATAATAGTAAAGCTTAAAAAAATAAGCAAATGCGCTGTTAGCTCAATTGGATAGAGCGTTGGTCTACGGAACCAAAGGCTGGGGATTCGAGCTCCTCATGATGCACCATTTAAAACCTTATCCGAAAATACGGATAAGGTTGTTTTTTTGTGCATCATAAGTCGCGTCGGCATCCTGACGCTGCGGGCAGCATAGCTGTCCTCGCTATTCCGTCGGCTGTAGCCTCCTTACGAGCTCCTCGCAGATAGCACCACGTCGCGGCAAGGCGATTATCTAATCAAGGCAGGTTCACCTGCCTTGATTTTTTTACGCCTGCCGCTCCTTTTTTCGCAAAAATCTTTGCAGAAGCAAATCTTTTTGCGAAGGTGCGATGGAAATATTACATATGCATTATAAATCGGTATCCGCAAAGATTGATGAAAATGTCAAGAGATAATGCAAAAAAAGCTGAAAAAAATTTTTAATTGCTTGAAATGTGGTACATTTCAAGGGTAAATTTCTTTCATAATGGCGATTTTTGCGGGTAACCATTATTATTAGCTTTAAAATTATAAAATTACTATAACGACTATAAGGCAAGCCTTACGGCTTGCCTTCTTTTGTGAAGTGTTTTTTATAAGTTACATTATTTTAGACATTTCTATATCAAATTGTTGCTGGCTTGTTCCATAGCCAAACATTTTACGGGGATAGTTATTCAACCAACGTTCTATTTCTTTTACTTCGCTTTCCGTAAACTTTGACAAATCACAGCCTTTCGGTGCTTTGCGCCGTATTTCTCTGTTCATTCTTTCGTTGCTCCCACGTTCGCAACTCGTGTAAGGGTGGCAGTAATATATCTTTGTACGCTTGTTCTTTCCACGTCCGTATATAGAACGCTCCATTTCGGCATATGAAGAAAATTCACTGCCGTTATCTACCGTTATTGTCTTGAATACCTTTTTAAATAATTTTCCGTATTTTCTTTCAAGTACATTAAGGCAATGCACTACGCTTTTTGCCTTTTGGTTTACCATAGACATTATTATTTCTTTACGGGTCATTCTTTCGGTTAATACAAGGAATACGGCGTTAGTACTGCCGCAAACGCAATCCATTTCCCAGTGTCCGAACTCTTTACGCTTTTGTATTTCTGTCGGGCGTTTTTCTATACTTGTACCACGGGGCGCACGTTTAATTACCACTTCACGCTTTTCACGTTTCTTTCTTTGTTTGTCGGGTAAGCGCTGTATATCTAATCTCGCAAATATGCCTTTTTCTATATAGCTGTATAAAGTGTTTACACTTATGCTTGTTTTGAAGTGTAAGCCTTTATTTTTTATTTCACCCAGTGCCGCCGCAGGGCTGTAACCGTCATTTACAATTTTGTCTTCAAGGTAGTTTGCAAGGTCAAAATCATTACCTATTTTTAACGGCGCGCCTTTTGCTTGCAAATTATATCTGTACTTTTCTTCTGCTATGTCTGCACTGTAACGTGTTTCAAATTTATACTTTCTTTCGCAGTAGTCTATGTATGAAATTTTGTGCTGGTATTCGCCCCGTTTTAATTCTCTGTATATGGTAGTGTAGTGTACGCCTAATTCGGCGGCTATATCTTTTATCGGGATCTTATGGCGGGTACATTCTTCTATGCGCAGTCTGTCTGTTTTTGTTAAATGCTTATATTTTTTCAATGTTGTTGCTTGCTCCTTTTTGTTTTTCTTTGCGGCGGTCGGAAAACGGGCGAGGGGTTCCGCTAAGTCGCTGGAAGCCCCTTCGCCCCGGTTGTTTTCCGACGGGTTTTTTGTGTCGCTTTTTGCCGTTGTTTTTATGCGGCGAAGATTTATTTTTAGAAT
>JAJPXK010000069.1 GCA_021205485.1 Clostridia bacterium
CCTCATATTTAGCTGTAACTATTGTAGATACAACTACTTACAAATATAGCTGCGACGATAAAACTGTATTGTTTATACAGAATTTCAGCTACGAAAATACAGAATACATCTGGTACGCGGTTGCAGACGCCGACGACACTCTGGATGTTTTAAAGAATTACGTTGACACAGACGACAACGAGCAAATTGAAGAATTTTATGTGACTTACGGTACCAGCGAAAGCGAGGCGTACGCAAAATTCAGCTATGGCGGCAGCCTGTATCTGATTGTAAGCGAAGCTGATACAACAACTTTACGCGAAGTTTTGCTTAAAATAATTTAATAAAAAAGGTTACGGAAAAATTTTCGCAACCTTTTTTTATTTTTGCCCGAACAAACGACGGTCTGAAATGTATATTAATCAGAAGACATTTTAAGGAGACAAAAAATGAAAAAACTTTTGATACCTCTGGCGAGCCTCGCCGCCGTCTGCGTAATGTGCGGCTGCACGCCTAAACCTGTAACTTTGTGGTGCGAAAGCCCTAAAACAAGCGGAGTGAGATTTTCCTTTGAATACTCGGCCGCAAATTCAGCGTACGACGGGGTAAACAGAACGTTTACCGTTAAAAAGACAGAAGAATTTGAGGAATTTTTAACCACACTGGATGAATATGCGGGAATTATCCAGTTTGCAGACAACGCCGAAAGGCAGGCCTACAGCTTTGTGTATGAAGGCGTGGTGTTTGTGTGCTACGCTAAAAACGACGAAGGCGGCTACACTCTGTGCGCAAGCCTTTACGACATTGACGGCTACGACTTTTACTATCCCCCTACCGAAACCAACTTCGACTTCAGCGTATCGTTAGATTACAGCGGTGTAAATTATTATGTTACAACCACTGTACAGGACTGGAATTACTTTAAAGACTTCTATTCCGGAGAAGACGGCGCCGTGATAGACGACGAAACAAAGACTGTTACAATAGAAAACGTAACGCTTACCGTAGGCGACGGGCAGGTGGACTGGATTATAGACTTCAGCGGTGAATAAAATGGACGTTGCAAAATTTGTAAATGTAAGCAAAAAGTTCGGCAGCAAAACCGTGCTTGACAACATAAGCTTTAATATAGAGCGCGGCGAAATTTTAGGCATTTTAGGGCCGAACGGCAGCGGCAAAACTACCGCCATGAAGATACTTTCGGCGATGGCAAAGCCTACCTCCGGCGAAGTTAAGCGGGCAGAAAAATACCGCGCCATTATAGAACAGCCCTGCTTTTACAACGCTTTAAGCGGGCGGGACAACCTTTTGTACTTTGCCGCTGCGACAAATTCCGATTTAAGCCAGGTTGACGAAATTGTTGACCTTCTGAACATGCGGCCATATATAAAAAAGCGGGCGGGCAAATACTCTTTAGGAATGAAGCAAAAGCTTGGCATAGGCTGCGCCCTTTTAGGAAGACCTGAACTTTTGATTTTGGACGAGCCTGTAAACGGGCTTGACCCTATGGCGATAATTGAAGTACGCGAACTGTTTTTGCGGCTTAAAAATGAGTTTGGCGTAAGCATCTTTATATCCTCGCACATTCTGCACGAAATGCAGGAGGTCTGCGACCGCATTTTGATACTTAAAGACGGGCAAATCGCCGGCTGCTGCGATTTAAAGGAGAACAGAGAGCAAACCGACATTGAAAGGCTGTACAGGGATATCTTCGGAGGGTACGCAAATGTTTAAGCAAGATCTTAAAAAAATATTCAAAACGGGGCTGATGCCCGCGATAATCGTCATACTTGCCGCAATGGTTGTTATTCTTTGCGTAAACTTTGCGCAAACCTTTGACTTCGGCTTTCATTACAGGGGCTACGGCATATCCTCTTACGACGACAGCGAAGAGCTTTATAGCCTTATCGAGGAGACCGAGGACAATATAGAGAGCTTAGAGTACTCCTTAGAGACGCAAAATCTTACAAAAAAAGAAGAGGCGACGCTGGAAAGCCGTATAGACAGGCTGAAGATGCAGCTTAGCGTATACAACTACCTGTACGAAAACGACGTAGCGTACGCCGATTACAACGACTACAGCGGCATACGGGCCGAAAAGAAGGACAGCGCCTTTGCGGCGTTTACGTGGCTAATGCAAATATGCTCGTTTGCGTTGCCGCTTGCAGCGGGCTTTGTAGCCTCGGTTCTGATGCCTACGGACTTCCACAGCGGAACGTATAAATACCTCTACGCGTCCTCAACGCCGAGGAAAAAGTTCATCTGGACGAGGTACCTTGTCTTTCTCGCCTGCGCCGCGGGACTGAGCCTTACCTTAAGCGTAGCCTGCTCGCTGCTTGGCCTGATGTACGGCAGCGCTTCGGGGGTTATAGTCTACGCGACATCCTCTTCCGCCTTCGGGCTCAACTACTTAGGAACGGCAGCATTGGAGACGGCATCGGTACTTATAAAAGTTTTAACGTACGGCACAATAGTTTTCGGCGTAAGCACGCTCACAAAAAACGTCGTATTGCCTATAGCCTTAAATTTAGGGCTTGGCGTAGGCTCTGTGGCGCTTTCTATATACTGCTCTTTCGGCAGTTATCCCTTTTTATACCTTATTTCCAACGGCATTACAGGGGCGTACTCTTTTGTAGGCTACACTACCTTTTCAGGGGCGAACACGCCGCTTATATTGCTCAGCGTACTTGTTCTGGTTTTAGCCGCCGCGGCCGCATTCGTCGCGGGATATATGCGGCTCAATCACAGAAATTTGTACTGAAAAGGAGGGCTATATTCAGCCCTCCTTTTTTTACTTTTTTCTGCCGAAAAGCCCCTTCTTTTCGTAGGGCTCGCTTTCGACATTGGTTACCTTGTAACCCTGCCCCTCAATGGCGGATCGCATGGCGTCTATGTCGGCGTCGTCAGAGGCTATAACCTCTGTAATGTTTTTTGTATGCGAGGATGTGACTTTGCTTACCCCTCCCGTTTTTCGTACCACGTCGTTTACGTGCGATTCGCACATTCCGCACCTCATGCCCTCTACGCTGAAAACTATTTTAACCATAAAAATTCTCCTTGAGATTATTTACTGAATTTTATCACAACCTACAGGTTTTGTCTACAAAATTAACCGCAATTAATTTATTTTTTTATGAATTTTATTCGTTTGCGAAGAAAGTTCTGCGGCTGTAAAATTTATTATAATACTTTTTCAGGAGAATGTTATTATGAAAACTTACGGCTATGCGAGGGTATCCTCGCGGGACCAGAACCTTGCAAGGCAAATTGCGGCGTTCAGCGACTTCGGGATACCTAAACGGAACATCTATTGCGACAAGGAGAGCGGCAAAGATTTTGAAAGAAAGAACTATTTAAGGCTTGTCGCAAGGCTTAAAAACGGAGATTTGCTTGTGATTAAGTCTATCGACCGTTTAGGCAGGAACTACAGCATGATTTTGCAGGAATGGACGAGGATCACAAAAAAGATTCGGGCGGACATTGTGGTTTTGGATATGCCCCTTTTAGACACACGGGAGCGGGAAGATTCGCTTGTAGGCAAATTTATCGCCGACATCGTTTTGCAGGTGCTCTCCTTTGTGGCGGAAAACGAAAGGGCAAACATCAAGGCGAGGCAGGCGGAAGGCATCGCCTTGGCGAAGGAAAACGGCGTTGTATTCGGCAGGCCGAGAAAAGAAGTCTCGGAAGAATTTAAAATTGCCGCCGAAAGCTATATTCAAAAGAAAATGACTATGCCTGAGGCCCTGGCGTTTACTGGAATGTCAAGATCTAACTTTTACTACCATTTAAAGAGGTATAAAGAGGAAAAATAGCATTTTTTAGCCAACTGCCGCCCTGAGCAGAGGCGAAAAATCTCATTTCTACCGCTTTTAGTAAAAAGGGGCTCCTTCGACTTCGCCCTAACGGGCTATGCTCAGGATGACAGTAAAAGGTCTGTCGCCTTCACGCGGGATGACAGGATAGCCATATAATATATCATCAAACATAAAATTAGCCGTATGCGGGGCGCATAGGGATTAAAATGTGTATTAAATTTTATTAATACAGGTCGTCGTCATCATCGTCTTC
>JAJPXK010000011.1 GCA_021205485.1 Clostridia bacterium
CTGGTAAGACATATAGTCGCCGCCCCAGTTGTAAAAACCGTCCGCGCAGAAATGGCACACCAGGCCTACCGCGAGGCCTATGGCCACAATCACGCATGAGATTATTATAAACAGGTGCATTTTAGAGGAGAAAGCGATTTTCTTTTTCATCTTTTACACCTCCCCGTATGCTTTTTTGCCGTTCGACTGGCTGTCGAGTTCTTCTTCAAGCTCTTCAAAGGTCTTGCCCTTTACGCCGAAGAACTTTCTCTTTTCCGACTCGCCCCTGGCGTATGACATAGTTACATACCACATAAAGCGGCCGTACCAGTGCAGGCAGTAAGAAGCTATAGAACAAATTATCAGTATAATTCCGCAGGCCGCGGCTTCGCCGACCGCTACGGCGGAGAGAAGTATGCCCGCGACAAGCATTACAAGGTGAAGGTCAAGTATGCCGGCGACAGTCTTTTTATAGCCTGTCTTGACGGCGTTCTGCACCGTTCTGCCTACAGAAATTTCTTTCTTTACGCTGTCGTAAGACCAGTAGTTGCTGCCGACAAACAGCATCAGGCACACAAGCGAGGTTAAAACGCCTGCGGCGGTGAGCTGCGTTTCAAGGAAGAACAGCGAAACTATAAGTACGAGGGCGAAAGCTACTATCATAAGCGAAAGCACAAGGCCGAGCTTTTTGTAGCGGTATACGGAGTAAGCCATAACGCCGACAAGCACTACAAGAACGGCTATCGCCGTAAGAAGGGCCGTGTATTCGCCGTAAGCCGAGGTTGAAGCCTTGACTTCGGAATATTCGTATTCCAGCGAGAGGCTGTCGCCCGACGCGACGGAATCCAGCAGGGACGCATAGTTTACAGCCGTTTCGTAATCGTCTACCTGAACGTAGAAAGAACTGCTGTCTATAGTCTCTTCGCAGGTAAGGTTTATAATGTTTGTGGTGCCTACGTAGAACCTTATATAGGTATCGTCGCAGTTTGCCACTTTTTGCGATATTTTATAGAAGATATCCTCGCCGTCTGACGTAAGCTTGACTTTTACCGCGTACACGCCGCCGGACGAATAGGTGGATACGCTCTTGATATAATCAGAGACATCCGCCCTTACCCCGAGAAGGGAACCGGTTGAACCGTAATCCTCGTCTAAACGGCTGGTTATGGTTGAGTCGGTGTTGCGGAGCGTAAGCTCGCCGCCTAAGGTGAGATAACTTATGGTTGTAGACGCTACGGTAAGGGCCGTTGTGTACGAATCGTTATCGTTGCCCCTGTAAGACGCGTAGGTAAAGTTTGAAGGAACGGATACCTTTATGGTAACGCCGTCCGCCACGTATACCGAATATGACGCATAACCTACAGTGTCGAGGCGTTTGCTTATTATTTCAGCGTCGGCCTGAACGGCGTCCTCAAGCATGGATATGGCCGTATCGGCGTCGTCGCTATACTCTTCAAGAACTTCCGTCTCGATATAGTAGTTGTCGTTTACCTTGGTATACTTTTCCAGATAGTCCTGATATTCTTCGCTTGAAGTATCTTCGGGTATACCGTAATTATATTGTTCTGACGAAATAACGCCGTCGGGCAATACCGTTGTGTAAGCGTCGCCCGTAAACTCGCTGCCGTAATGCAGGCACGAAAGGATAGAATTATACCTTTCTACCCCGCCCGGCAGGTTACAGGATATGACGCTGAACAACAGCAATGCGACTATGGCAAGCGTCGTTATGACGGTTATTATCGTCGATTTGACTTTTCCCATCTGTAATCTCCTTTACCGTCCGACAAAAAAATCGGACCGAAGAATAAGCTAAACAAAAATTAACTTCTTTATTATATTAAAAAATCCTTGCGTCGTCAATTAATTAGCCGTTTAAAGATAAAATTTTACGGCAAATTCAAAAATTTTTTGCGTTTTACTCAGCGCTTAAACGTTTTTTTTGTGCAAGAATGTGCATACCGCATTCAATACGCTTTTTCATCATGGCGCAGGTTATCGGGTAAGGCGTCTCTATATCGCCCATAAAATTGTAGTTGTTGGCGCTGCACCCGCCGCTGCAGATAAATTTCGCGAAGCAGTTTTCGCACCCCTTGCGGGTGAACAGGCAGGATGCGGCGAAGGCGTTTCTTACGCCGCCGTCAAGCTCGCCTTGGTATACGTTGCCTAAAAGGAATTTTTTGTTGCCTACAAACTGGTGGCAGGGGTATAAATCGCCGTTCGGCGCGACGGAAAAATACTCGTTGCCCGCCCCGCAGGCCGAAACCCTTTTAGAAAGGCAGGGGCCGCCCTCTAAATCCACGTTGAAGTGGAAGAAGTTAAACCCTTTGCCCTTTTTGTAGTAGTCGAGGTAAGCTTCGCACAGCTCCTCATACTCCGAGCATATCTTAGGAAGATGCTCCTCCCTTATCTGCAGGTCGGGAATATCGGTTACGACCGGCTCCATAGAGATGCTGTCAAAGCCGCTGTCGGCCAAAAACAGAACGTCTTTGGAAAAATCGAGATTTTTAGCAGTGAACGTTCCCCTTACGTAGTAATTTTTATCCCCTCTGGACTTTACAAAGCGGGATATGTTAGGGAATACTACGTCAAAACTGCCCTTGCCGTTCACCGTTTTGCGGATGGCGTCGTGCACTTCCTTTCTGCCGTCAAGGCTTAAAACGACGTTTTCCATCTCTTCGTTGAAGAACTTTTCCGCCCTGTCGTTTAACAGAACGCCGTTGGTGGTTGTGGTGAACAGAAATTTTTTGCCGTACTTTTTGCCGAGCTCGCGGGCGTAAGCCACCGTCTCCATAATTTCGTCAAGGCACATAAGGGGCTCGCCGCCGAAAAAGTCGGCCTCTAACACCTTTCTGTTTCCGCTGTTTTCTATAAGAAAATCTATTGCCTTTTTGGCCGTCTCTACGCTCATAAATTCGCGGTTTGAGTGGTAAGCCCCTTCATCGGCGAAGCAATAACGGCAGCGAAGATTGCAGTCGTGGCAGATATGTATGCAGAGGGCCTTTACCTCGTTTGATTTTACGGGGTAAGTTTTTACCTCGGGGGCGTCTAAAAGGCCCTGCCCTATTAAAGTGTCTACGTCTGACTTGATCTCTTTAAGTTTTTCTTCGGGTACGCCCTCGCCCTTTAAATAGGCGGCGGTAAAATCGTCGCATTCGTGCAGGCTTCCGCTGCCAGAATCGTAGATGTAATTGTAATTTTTATACTTAAAAACGTGTACCATAACAGATTTGCAATAGCGTTATACAGTAAATAAGGAGCAGTGAACACTGACTGCTCCTTAAAAGTTTTGTTTATGCGATAAATATTACTTTGTCTCTTTGTCGGGGTTTTGTTCCCTTGTGATTCTTTCGCAGCTCTGGTTGCCTACCGTGCAGCTTGTCTTGCAGGCGGACTGGCAGGTGCTTCTGCATTCTCCGCAGCCTGTTACTTTTCTTTCAGAGGGTTTAGCTATAGTCTTGATCATAAACTTTTATCTCCTTGAATTGCTTTTTTATAATTATAGAATAAGTAAAAAGAAAAATCAAGCAAAAGAATCGGATAATTTAATTTTTTTGTTTTTATAAGGTTTTATATTTTAAACAACAATTCCGCCGGCGAGGTTTTCTGCTCGCGGGTTCCCGCGAGATCCTTCGGCTTCACTTCGTTCCGCTCAGGATGACAGTAAAAAGCTAACGCCCTCGCGCCGAATGACAGAAATGGCTCCCTTTAGGGAGCTGGCCGAAGGACTGAATGGTTTGCTGTCACTATAAGGTTGAACCCCTCCGCCGCAAGCGGCCCTCCTCTACTGTGTATGCTACGCTACCCTAAATAGGGAAGGCAAGATTTATTGTCATTGCGAGCGTAACCGAAGAATCCCCTTCCGGCCTTTAAGGGTACGCTTTATTTTAACATTCACTTTTTTATGTTCACGCCTATTACGCCGCTTATAGCCCCCGCTATGGCGCCTAACGCCAGATCTAAAACAAACCACCAGCTTAAAACAAGCGACGCCGCTATAATCCCGTACAAAAGATAGGTTATAACT
>JAJPXK010000178.1 GCA_021205485.1 Clostridia bacterium
TAAAAAATATTATTTTAAAGAAGTAAATTTAACCGCCCGAGTATTTTTCTCGGGCAATATTTACGGCAAAACGCCTTTAATTAAGGCATACTGCCGCACCAATTATAAAAATATTGTAAAAAATAATACCTCATCAGTCAACTGAAGTTGACAGCTTTTCCTTAAGGGGAAGCCAAAAATAATGTTAAAATATGAACGAGTTTGAAGAAGGAAAATTTGACGTTGTAGTAATAGGCGCGGGGCACGCTGGATGCGAGGCCGCCCTGGCCTGCGCGAGAACGGGCCTTAATACGGTTATGCTCACCTTAAACCTTGACAGTATAGCCTTTATGGCGTGCAACCCCTCGGTCGGCGGCACTGCGAAGGGCCACTTAGTGCGTGAAATAGACGCTTTAGGCGGCGAAATAGGCGTAAACGCCGACAAAACCGCCCTGCAGATGCGTATGCTTAACGTAGGCAAGGGCGCCGCGGTGCAGTCTTTAAGGTGCCAGTCGGATAAAAACGCCTACCACACCGAAATGAAGCGCACCCTTGAAAATACCGACAATTTGAAGATAGTCCAGGGCGAGGCGAGCGAAATTATTACAGAAAATGGCCGTGTTGCGGGCGTTAAAACCACATACGGCGGCGTTTTTTACTGCAAGGCCGCGATAATAGCCACGGGCGTTTACCTGAACGCGAGGACAATTACCGGCGAGGTTATAAAAAATAGCGGACCTAACGGCTTCGCCCCCGCCACAGCCCTTACGGCAAATCTTATCAAATTAGGCTACAACGTACGCCGTTTTAAGACGGGAACGCCTGCGAGGGTAGATTCCAGGACGGTAAATTTTTCGGCCTGCGAGGTACAGTACGGCGACAATGACATACTGCCGTTTTCTTACCTTGACGACGAGCCGTTAAAAAACAAAATGCCCTGTTATCTGACGTATACCAACGGGGCTACGCATAAAATTATACTTGACAACCTTGACAGGGCTCCCCTTTACAACGGCGCTATAAGCTCTACAGGGCCGAGGTACTGCCCCTCTATCGAAACCAAGGTCGTAAGGTTTAAAGACAAGGAGCGGCACCAGCTTTTTATCGAACCCGAAGGGGCGGACACCAACGAGGTCTATATCCAGGGCATGTCTACCTCCCTCCCTCACGACGTGCAGAAAGAGATGTACCGCACCGTCGCGGGGCTGGAAAATTGCGAGATTATGCGGTACGCGTACGCTATTGAGTACGACTGTATAGACACACTGGACGTATACCCTACCCTTGAATTTAAAAAGGTTTCGGGTTTATATACCGCGGGGCAGATAAACGGCACCTCAGGCTATGAAGAAGCGGCGGCTCAGGGCCTTATAGCGGGGCTGAACGCCAGCCTTAAAATAAGGAATATGCCTCCCCTTATCCTCGGCAGAGACCAGGCGTATATAGGCGTTCTTATAGACGACCTTGTGACAAAGGGCACAGACGAGCCCTACCGCATGATGACCTCCCGCGCCGAGCACAGGCTGGAGATACGGCAGGACAACGCCGACTTCCGCCTTACGGAAATCGGATATAAATGCGGGCTTGTGACCGACGAAAGATACAATAAATATTTAGCCCGCAAGGCCGAATACGAAAACGCCCTTAAAACTCTTGAAACCATGGTAAAACCTGCGGAAGCCGAGAGTATACTTTGCCGCCACGGCATGGAAAAACCCGAAAAAGCTTTAAGCTACGCCGACATGGTAAGACGGGGCATTCCGCTTGAGGAAATATGCTTAAATTTCGGCATATTAGGGGGTGTAAGCCTTTCGGCAAAGCAATCCGCCGAGGTTTATATCAAGTACGAAGGGTATCTGCAGAAGGGACTTGAGCAGATAGAAAAGGCAAAAAAACTTGAAGAAAAAAAGTTGCCCGAAGATATCGATTATACAAAAATAAACGGCTTGCGGCTTGAAGCCAGGGAAAAGCTTGAAAAGGTAAAGCCTGCCTCTTTAGGGCAGGCGTCAAGAATACCGGGGGTAAACCCCGCCGATATTTCAGTGCTGATGGTCTACCTCGCGATGAATAAGGGATATTAGTCGCTGTCTTTTGGTCTTTCGGTTTGGTTCTCAGTTGCTTCTGCCTGCGTAGTATCGCTTATTTGTTCCGCCCGTTTTCGTTTAAAAATTTTACTGCGGAACAGTACAAGGTTAAGAACAATGCAATAGGCTGCCGCTATGGCAAGACAGACAAGGCACTGAGTAAGCCCGCGGCAAGCGTAGGATGCAATAAGCATCATGGGCAGACCAAAGATAATCGCAGGGACATTCTGGTAGACAAGATTTTCGCTTGCAGGAGAGCGGTAGGTGCCGTCTATTTCTCTTAACAAAATCATGCCTGTGCTTGCAGTACCCGTCAGCATGCCAAACATACCGAAAAACTGTTCGTAACGGTATTCTTTAAACAGCGTTTTAGATACGAAATAAAGATACAAAAATGTAACCAGTCCGCCAAGCGCCGCAAGAATGAGTATTACAGCCCAATAGTCTTTAAGAAGGGGCAGCTGTATGGCGGCAATTCCCGATACAATCATAATATCGAATGCAAACCCGCCGATCCTGTTCATCATAAAGTTGTTGACTACCTTCTTTTTTATGACCTTTTTGCGCTCAAGGGCGTTAAAATAACAGCTTTTACAGGTATAGTCAGAAGAACACCGAAAAGGAAGTTAAACCCGAACAATATGCTTGATAAAGAGGGAATAAGCGCCGCTAAGCCGTACATTATGAAGAAAGACACGGCGTAAATTGCCAGAACAATAGCAACCTGTATGGTAAATTTATCAAGCGATGCCACTACGGGGATTTCATTTTCATCTTCGTAGTCAGCAAGAGTATTCTGTTCCTTTTTGTCAACTACCTTTATAACGCCCCTGCGTTTTAAAACGTTTAAGTAAATTACCCCGACTATGCAGGCGACAAGAAAGCCCATTGCCGCAATGGTAAGCCCGAAGTTGGCGCCGCCCTCCAGTCCGTAGTCTTCGTATATAGTTCCGTAATTTAACGCCTGCCCCGTTCCCTGACCGAAGCCGAAACAGAGCAGTATGCCAGCCGCATCTATAAGCCCCGTTACGTCAAAGACTTGCACGGCGATTATGGTAACTGTAATGCCGACAAGCGCCTGCAAAAGATAGGTATTTACCGTGGTAACGCCTGCGTTAAAAACGTCCCGCGTGCGCTGTTTGGTAAGTTTTTGCTTGCTGCCCCGCATTCCCATAGCGATAAATCCTATGCCAAGGCAGTGATATGTAATAAGTTCAAGCACGTCCATGCCGCTGTAAGTGTCGCCAGAATTGAAAAGGGATAGATTAAATAGATAATCACCGCAGGTAAAATATATTATTGTAGATATTATAAGCAGTATTATTCCGCCCAATACGGAGCCTGGTATAAGTGATTTTCGCAAAAAGGGAATAAAGTGCTTAAGTATCTCTGCAATGAGCAGGCTTACAAGCAAAACAGCAAGTATTAAAATAAAAGACCATGCGCTAAATTCCGAGAAAACCATCTGGATTTTCCTCCCCGTTTTTGTAGTGGTATAAAAGATTGACGTATTTTATCGCACAGAATGTCTTTTGCGCCGTAAGCTGGTAGGTAACGCCGCCCGCATAGAAGTCAAGACGGTATCTGCCGCATACGGTCGCCGCTTCCATATCAGAGAAATACCATACTGCCGACTTCAAGCCTGTCGTAATACAGCCGCGCCTCTGCCTTTTTGCTGATAACCTCTTTCCTGTGTTTTTCGCGCACAAGTTTTCTTAACATTACGTTTTCACGGAAAAATGGTTCTTCTGACGCATATGGCAGCGTCCTTACATAGGCTTCCTGCGACTGTATCCATTCTTTTACGGTATGTACGGGGTAATCTTCCTGGAAACGCCCGTACTTGTCCATAACTCCTGCGCTGCCGCAAGCAGAGCAAGTTATTGTGT
>JAJPXK010000036.1 GCA_021205485.1 Clostridia bacterium
GCGATGAGGGCCAGAAGGCCTAAGGGGTATAAAAAGCTCATTTTACCACCCCCGTTTCGGCGAGGTCGCCGAAGAATATCTCATTTAAAGGCTTTTCGGCGGGAACCAAAAGGTATTCCGCCCCCCTTGAAAGGCAAAAGCCGCGTATTCTGCCCGTGGCGTACTCCAAGGCCTGCCTGTACGCCTGTATAATCTCGCGGTTTATGTTTTTGCGGTAGGTTCTGGATATATCTTCCGAATCGAAGAAGTGCATTTTGCCCCTGGCTTTAGGGTTCAATTCTTCGGAAGACAGCACCTGCACGCAGAACACATCCCTCTTTTTGGATATAAGGTGGTCTATGCCGTACTCGTAGTTATTATCTGTAAGAAAATCCGAAATTATTACCGACATGCCGTCGCCGTAGCCTACGGTTGAGGGAAGCAAGGCGTCGGATATGTAGCTGTCGCCTTCAAAAACAATGTCGTTCAGCTTGCCTATTTCGTTATAGTACCTCTCCCTGCCCGACATGCCCGATATAATCTCGGTGGCCTGCTTGTCTTTTATTATGTATACCGAAACTTTATCCATTTCGCATACGGAAAGATAGGCGAGCGCGGCGGCTATCTTTATAGCCTGCTCGTCTTTTTTGGCGTTACCGTATCCGACAGAACGGCTTGCGTCAATATAGATGCGGGTGTGAAGCTGACGCTCGTCAAGATACAGCTTTAAATACAGCTTATCAAAACGGGCGTAAGCGTTCCAGTCGATCTTCTTGATCTCGTCGCCTGCCATATAGTCGCGGTAGTCTGCGAACTCGCACGAAGAACCGTAAGACTTGCTCTTGTGGTTCCCGCCGAAGTTGCCCGCGACGTTGTTTTTAACAAGGGTCTGAAGCAGCTCTACCTGCTGCAAAAACTCCTCGTTTACGGGTAATTGGTTCATTCTTTCCTTTTTGTCGCTTTGTTACTGTGTTACCTGGATAATTTCTTGTTTTCTGCCACTAAAAGTTCTATAACGTCGTCGGTGGAAAGCTGTTCGCTTATGGCGTTATAATTTGTCTTGATCCTGTGCCTTAAAACGGGGAACGCCAGGGCGTCTATATCCTTATAAGATACATTGAATCTGCCGTCCATAAGGGCGCGTATCTTGGCGCAGGTGATAAGGGCCTGGCCCGCACGGGGCGAAGCGCCGTATTTTAAGTACTTTTTGGCCGTTTCGGACGTCTTTTCTATCTCGGGGTGAGTGTAAGCTACAAGGTTTACGGCGTACGAAAGCACGTCCTCGGCCACGGGTACGGTTTTTGCAAGTTCCCTCATTCTTAAAATGGTCTTTCCGTCTACCACGGCGGAGGCCGTTTCGTCCAGAGTTACCTGAGTGATGTTTACTATGTCGGCAAGCTCTTTCGCCGAGGGGAAGCCGACTAAAAGTTTGAACATAAAGCGGTCCATCTGCGCCTCGGGCAGGGGATATGTGCCGTCCTGCTCGATAGGGTTCTGCGTAGCGAGCACAAAGAAGGGCTCGTTCATATTGTAGGTGGTCTTGGCTATAGTCACTTTATGCTCCTGCATAACCTCGAGCATGGCCGACTGCGTTTTAGGCGTGGCCCTGTTGATTTTGTCGGCTAAGATGAGGTTTGCGAATATAGGGCCCTTCTGGAACACAATGTTCATTTCGCCGTTCGCGTTCTTTTCAAGCACGTTTGTGCCCGTTACGTCCGAGGGCATAAGGTCGGGCGTAAACTGAATGCGGGCGAAGGGAAGTTTTAAAGTTTTGCTCAAAGAGCGGACAAGTCGCGTCTTGCCTACGCCGGGAACGCCCTCTAAAAGTACGTTGCCGCCCGCTATGATAGCGATGATTACGTTGTCCACAACGTCGTCCATGCCGACTACGTCTTTATGCACCTGCTCCTTTATGTCGGCCACCGCTTTGCTGAAAGCTTCCACCCTCTGCTCGTCGGTAAGCTGTTCTTCGGGCTCGTCCTCGGTTTGCTCCGCTTCATTTTCTGCGGCGAAAATTTCGGGCTGTTCCTCTTTGACCTCTGCGGCAGGGGGTTCGGGCGTTTCCGCTGCTTCCTCTGCTGCGGGAGCTGCCGCAACTTCTTCCGCCGCGGGGGCCGCCAAAGTTGCTTCTTCGGCCGTGAGGGTTTCAACAGGTTCCTCCGCCGCTGAAGGTTCTTCCGCCAAAGAGGCGGCGACTTCCTCTTTTTCAGGTTCAGAGGTATTGCTCTTATTTTTCTTTAATTTTTTTGCAATGCTTTTTATACTCATTGTAGTGTTCCCCGTAGGTTTTATTTTATATTTAATGTTTTTCTGGTTTGTGGTTAGGTTGGTTTTAAAGTTGTACTGCCTTGGCTTTAACGCAACGGTATTATAAACCCCGTCCACCACTGCGTGGTCCCCCTCCCCTATCAGGGGAGGCATTATCAAACTTTACTTACTGTATATTGTTTATATACGCCTGGATGTAGTTTTTAACCTCTTCCGAAACGTCGTCGCTGTCTAAAAGCTCTAAAAGCTTGGCAAGGTATCCGTCGTCCGCGTCGGTGAGCATATCGTGGTAAGGGGTATATTCGCCTGTGTTCGGGTTATAAATTTCGTCGTTGTTGGCGTAAAGGGTCTCACCGGTGCCGCCGCCCCCGCCGCCGCCTTCGCCTCCGTCATCGTCGCCCGAGCCGCCGCCCGAACTTGAATCGGAGCCGTCGTCTACATAAGTCCCTACCATCGTAACGCCGAATATAACGCCTAAAGTGTAGCGGATATAGTCGTCGGCGAGGTAGGTGTACGCCTGCGTCTCCATCGCCTGGCCCGCGTATATGTTAAACTGATAGATCTCGCCGTCGGTCTCGCCGCCGTCACCTATAATAAACTTTATAACCTCGTCCGCCGTCGTGTATGAGGGGGCCAGAGTTCCGCCAAAGCGGCCCGACGCCGTGTAGAACGTATAATACAGGTCGTAAACCCTGTCGTACAGGGCGTCGCCCGAGGTATTGTCGCCCCGCTTTCTGCCGAAGGTGATATTTTCGGTGAGAGTATTATAATATTCGGTAAGGCCGTCGGCCTTTAAAACGGCTTCAAACGAGGATATGTAGGGGGCTAACGCAGAAATCACCGTGTCGTAGGTAAGACTTTCGGCCAAAGCGGTAAAGCTTTCGCCCGCCTCCTCTATATAGCCCGCCACGTAGGAAGACATCTTTTTTACCGCCGTGTCGCCGAGCTGGTCGTAAGAGGTGAGTTTTATGGTCGTATCGTTGTACGCCTTGGCCGCGCTCCTCAACGCGTCGGCTAAAAATTCAAGCGTGTCGCCGTCTTCGGATATCGCGTAAGAGATATTGTCGTAAGTGTTTTTAGCTATGGTTATATCCGATATGCTGTACATCGTATCGGTTACGTACTCGACTTCGCCCTCAGACGTAACGTCTTCTGACGTAAGGTAGGTTAAAAGCCCGTTTAATTCTTCCAGATAATCGCCCTGAACGCCGCCGTCAAGGCATGTATCCCCTTCAACGTCGGATATAAGCTGCCGCAAAAGTTCTATTTTTGTGGTGTCTACGGTGTAAGGGTCGGGTTTTTCTTCCTCTTTATAATTTCCCTTTATGGCCACGCCCGTAACAAACAGCGCAACGGCCACAACCAGCGCCGCAACCCTTAAAACAACGCTCAGCGCGGAAGGTTTTTTCGGGGAAACGGACGCGAGGGCCTTTTCGGTATCCTTCCGCTGCAAGTCGAGCATGGCGCCCTCTTTGCCGCCGTACTCTACCATCGTCTGCGTTTTTTCGTCTAAAGAGTACTCTTTATCCAGCTTTTTTGCCAGCTTTTTATCGGACGGCATAAGCAACAGATAGGCAAGTATGCCGCAAATAACCGCCAATGCGGCCCCTATGGCGAGGTAAAAATACCAGTCTAACTTGACGCCGTAAATTTTTAACGCGATAAGAAGGGCCCCCGTAACGGCGAGGGCAAAAACAACCCCCGCGGCGGCCCCGTAAAGAACGGCTTTTCGCCTGTATTTACGTTTGATACTGTCAAATTCTTTACGCATCTTTTCTTCCGATATGTATATATTTTGCCTGATTTATGCAAAATAACATAATTTTCGTTTTATCAGTAATATTCATTTTATCAAATCGCAACACATAAAGCAAGCAAAAAAGTACTGTTATATTTTAAATGAATAACTAAAATAGTTATACGGGATATTAGTCAAGCTTATGGCATTTATATGTTTTTTTTATACTCGCCGCCGTCAAATTATTTGCATAAATATTAATTACGTGATAAACTTGTTAATGCAGTAAATATTTATTATATGGTATGTGTTTTGTTTTAATGTACGGGCGATTTTGCCCGCATTTTAACAGCATCCCCTTAAATAAAACACAACAAAAGGAAATTTATTTATGAAACTGACTTTAAGAAAAGGCCTGATAGCCCTGCTTATAGCGGTATGCGCCGTCTGCCTCGCCTTAGGCGTAGCCGCCTGCGGCGACCACAACTTCAGCGAAGACTGGAGTTATGACAACGTAGGCCACTGGCACGCCTGCACAGACAGCGGCTGCGACGAAATCTCCGGCTATGCGGAACACGAATCCGTAGACGAAGGCAGGGTTGTAAACGGCGTCGTTTACTACACCTGCTCAATTTGCGGGGCTCAATACAGTTCTACAAGCTACACGTATATAGTCTATATCAAAAATATAGGCAATGCGGGCGTTTCGGACGTAAGCGTAACCCTGACCGATTCTACGGGGGCGACAGTCGCCACCAACACCAGCGCCACCAACGGCACCGTAAGGTTCCGCGGCCTTGACGCGGGCAACTATACGGCGACAATAGACGAAGACACCATACCTGTAGGCTACAGCTACGACGAAGAAGACCTTACCATAAACTTTACTTCCGATTACAGGGCGAGCACGGTATACCTTACCCCTCACGTTATAACCGCAGACGAAGCTGAAGAACCTTCGGGCATAACTTATTCCTTAGGCAGCATAGTCTACGACCATACCTTTACCGTATACTACGCCGACGGCACCGGGCCCGTCACCATAACCCTTTCGGAATATCTTGAAAAATACGATATGGTAGTGCTGCAGTTCTTCTACACCACCTGCAGCCCCTGCCGCCAGGAATTCCCCTATATCAATGAAGTTTACAACTCAACGGCCTCAAGCCTCGGCACCTACTACTACAGCAGCGTAGGCCTGATAGAACTTGACTACGCGGGCCAGGATTCGCTCTCAGCCATGCAGGCGTTTATATCGGGCGAATACGGCTACGCAAATATGGCGTACACGTTAGACAGCTCTTACTACGCAAACCACAAAGTATCAGCGTACCCTACGACGGTTGTTATAGACCGCTACGGCGTTGTGTGCAGTTGGGACGACGGCTCTAACCCTACCCGTTCTTACTGGATAAATCTGTTTGAAAAATATATTGGCGACGACTACACGCCCGACTACGTAACCACGACAAGCGGCAGCGACGAAGTTTCTGAGACGGTTAAACCTACCGAATCCATGCCCGAAAGCGGCGAAATCGCAAGCCAGATAGTAACCGAAAACAACTATACGACTGTAAGCGGCTCCTCGCAGAGCGACACGGGCACGTTTGAATTTTCGGCGTACTACGACGATGACGGCCTGCTTGACGAATATAGCTGGCCATGGCTTATAAACGACGCCGAAGACACGACTACGGCGATAAAAGGCTACGCAGATTATATTTATACATCCAACGCAAACAGGCTCGGCACGTACTCTATACTCGTTATAGACGTAAAACTCACCAAGGGCCAGGTATTTATGTTTGACTACTACCTGTCCACCGAGTTAGACGGCGACTACCTGTATATCCAGGTAGACACAGTGCTTCAGGCTCAGCTTTCGGGCGTATCCGACGACTGGAATACATTCTATTATGTAGCTCAGAACGACGGCTACTACCAGATAACCCTGCTGTACCAGAAGAACACCTCGGTTGACGAGGAAGGCGACACTGTTTACGTAAGGAATATGCGCCTCGGCGTACTTGAAGCGAAGGCGGAGAGCGGCGACACCGCGAACGACATACTTTCGTCCACAGCGGTACTCGCTTCGCCCGACCTTCTTTACAGCGCGGCTACCGCCTACACTTTAAGCGACACAAAGGGCGAAACGCAGTCCGACTACTACGCGGGCGTAGGGTACGCAAACTACGTTACTGTGTACCTCGCATCTGACGGATTCTACCGCGTACAGCTCGGCAGCGCCGCAGACGAGAGTACCGACCCCTACCTTTTAGCCGACCTGTACTACGAAACCCCCTGGATGGAAGATATGAGCGTATGGGATATCGCCTACACCTATCTTTACACCTGGGACTACGACGAAGACCCCGAAGACCCCGACGGAACTCACGGCATACTGTACAACAACAGCGAGTGGAACCAGGCCATAGAGGACTATACCTGGATACAGACCAGCTCGCCCTTCGGCTACACGCCCGTGAACGAATACCTCGCCACCATCCTCAAGGCGGTAGTCAAGTCTTACGGCACCACCTCTCAGGAAGACAACGAAAACCAGTGGCTTGAAGTCTGCCGCTACTTTGTCCACTACGGCGCTCAGAGCGAAGACCACGACTGCAAGTCGCTTGAAAACCTCGCGAAGACCTACGGCGTAAGGATGCCTGAATATATAGGCGAGGCGAGCAGCGCCAACACTGAAGGCAACGAACTTGTATTCAACGCCGACGTTATAGAGACGATAAGCCCCCGCGGCTTCTACTACAGCTTTACCGTCGCAGATTCCGGCGTATACCTTATATATACCGACGAAGAACTGCACGACGTAAGCGGCTACAACGTATCCGACGGCGAAACATACGGCAACAACCCCTACATCTGGGTAACCGATATCGACGCGTACCTCATCGCCGAAAACGACAACTACGATTTAACCGTATACAACGCGAACGGCGACCCGTATACCGACTCAAGCGAAACGGCTTACTACAACGACAACTCGTACGTATACGCCTACCTTGAAGCGGGAAGCACGTATATGATAGGCTGCACATTGTCGTACATCTACGACATCGGCGACTACGACGTATATATAAGGTATTTAGGCGAAACCTACACCTACCTCACCGCCGCCGTAACAAGCGATATATATACCTACTCTTACGACGAAGCCACGTCAACCTACACCTACTACCTGCCTATGGTATTCGCAGATTACTACATGGACGACGACGGCTACTTCTGGGCGGTAAACGACGACGGCACAGAATCGCCTATATATATCAATATGACGGGCATCACCTACCTCAACTCCACCTATTCAAGCTACACGTTAGAGCAGGCGATAAACGGCTACATTGTATATATAGTGTATAACGAAGACGGTACGATCGCCCGCGACGACGACGGCGAGATAATCTACGACACCGAGACGGGCGAGCCTACCGTAATAAACGGCTGGAGCGACCTTTCGGGCGATTACGTAATCAACAACACCACAAGCTGGCAGTTGATGAATATGAACCTCACCCTCGCCAAAAACAATACCGACGTAGCCGCCGACGGCACCTCGCTTACAGGCTACGTACAGGCGAACGAAGAACTTGTTAAACTGATAAACAGCTATGTTCAGGGCGGCAGCACCAGCGCGAGCGACGTAACGTATACCGACAACGCATGGCTTATGACGGCGTACTTTGTAAGGACGATAACCACCTACACCGTCTCCTCCGACCGCGTAATCGACGAGTATTGATTTAATCGGCTGAAAGTTTAATCGATTGAAAAAGGCTTCCCTCATCGGGAAGCCTTTTCTGTCATCCTGAGCGTAGTGCGTAGCACGCAGTCGAAGGATCTCGCGGGCACCCGCGACCAGTATACTATAATAAAGCGGTAAAAAAATGAGATTCTTCGGCTTCACTTCGTTCCGCTCAGAATGACAGAGCAACAAAACCCCTCAGTCTGCCAACGCAGCCAGCTCCCCTAATAGGGGAGCCTCATAAATATCCCCCCTTGCCTCCCCCTTGAGGGACGAGGTACGCTCTCCCTCGCCTTCCCCTGGAGGGGAAGGTGTCAACGCAGTTGACGGATGAGGTGGAAATAATTCGACCATAAAAACCGCCCGAAAAGCAAACGTCATTGCGAGCGGGCTCTACCGCGTGGCAATCCCGCCCGAACGGGCGACCAGCACACCCGTCGGCACAAAAGTTGTTTAAAAATAATAACGTTAAACAATGCGAAGTTGATATCTGAAGCTTCGAAACACTTGACCTTCCGCGAGCCGCTGTCGCTCTCGCGAGATCCTCACGTCGCTTACGCTCCTCAGGATGACGGGGTAGAGCGGCCGAAACGCCCCCTTCTGTCATCCTGCGTGAGGGCGACAGCCTCTCCCCCCCCCTGTCATTCTGAGCGGAGCCCTTTAGGGCGCAGTCGAAGAATCTCGCGGGCACCCGCGACCAGTATACTATGATAAAGATGCGGCAAATGAAATTACTGCTGTTGAAGTAGATCTTAACGCAGGTACATATTATATAACGATGGTTGAAGGTTCTTTATCCGGCACAAACATATACGCGATTATGCTTGAAGGCACAGGCTACACCGACGGTTTGGTAGGCGGCACATATACCCCTGCGACTCCCGTTGAAACAACTACAACCCTTGTACTTGACAGCACTGTTTATGTCGCAGAAGAATCAACTGTAACTTTCACTGCGACTGACGCTGGCTGGTATACATTCACCGTTTCAGAAACAAGCGGCCAGGCTCAGTTCTATTCAGACGCATCTTCTTACACAGCTCTTTTTGATGAAGGTAATGGAAGCACAAGTTACACTGTACAGCTTGAAGCTGACGGCAACGTTTCGTTCTATGTAACAAATGCCGACGAAGGCGCATTTGCAATAACAACAACTTATTCGGCAACAGATCCTGACGCTTCTGTAGAAGTAACTACTTCCCTTCCCTCAACGTTATCTGTTGGCGATAACAGCATAGCTCTTGCTGCTGAAGATGGCAACAGCGACACTAACGTTGTTACATTTACCCCTAAAACGTCAGGCTTGTACACATTCAGCGTGAGCGGTACAAACGGGTATGTTTCCGTTAACGGTATTATCAACCAAGGTGCAAGGGTTTATTCAGGTTTATCACAGGCGTTAGAGCTTGAAGCTAACACTACTTACAATGTTTACTTCTACTCTTACGACAGTGTAACATCTGCTACTTACACCCTTACAATTTCTGATGCTAACGAGCTTGCCACTGACCATACATACACGCTTGATCCTACAGAAACATACACATTCACAGCATCAGTAACAGGCAAATATACTTTTGAAACCGAAACCGGCGATATAATTATTACAAGTGATCCTGATTCTTACTATCCCGATATTTATCAGAATATCTACAGTAACAACTTAACTTACACGGTAACAATTAAAGCAGGCGTAACCGTTTATATCTATTGCTACAGCAATTCAAGCACAAATACTGAAGACATAACAATTACGCTTACAGAAGTAGTTACTGAAATAACCGAATCAAGCGTTCCTGAAGCACTCGCTATAGGCGACAACGCTATAGCTTTGACAGAAGACGACGCTTATGAAAGCGTAGGAAGCACATTTACTGCAACCGAGGCAGGTTTATATACCTTTACAATAGCTGAAGGCTCCGACGCTTTAGTTTACTTCGGTTCATTCTACGGCGACTCCCTTGACGACAGCTCTTACGGCAGCTATTGGAGCAATTACAGCATTACTTACTACTTAGCGGCAAATGACTCGTTGACTCTCTTATTCTGCACCGACAGCGAAGAACAAGGCCGCTACACTCTTAACATAAGCAAAGTTGCAGTTTCTTATCAGGAACTTTCTACAAGCGACACAACAACGCTTACGCTTTACAGTTCAGCAGACGGCTACGTTGCATTGGCGTCATTCTCTGATACAGCAGCAACAAGTTACTACCTTACATTGAGCAGCATTAACAGCTATATGGCTTACAACACCATAACTGTTACTGCTAACGGAACGGAGTTAACGAATTTAGACTACAACTACAACTTCACGTCAGTTGCAGGCACAAACTATGTTGTAATAAGCTTAAACGGATATTATGTTTATGCTGATTACTATAGCTATACTTTAGCCCTTACCGCAGGCAGTTATGTAGCTATTGAAACAAGCGTACCTACAACCCTTGTAACAGGCGCCGACGGCAACAGCATAGCTATTTCTTCAAGCGACGCTTCAAGCGGTGTTGCAAGAACATTTACGGCAGAAGAAACAGGCCTTTATACGTTTGATATAGGCACAAGCGAAACGGCTTACGTTTACTATGCAAACAGCGAATCAGACTATAATAGCCGCAATTATTCACGCTTAAGCTCAAGCAGTTCATCTGTTACGCTTTTGCTTGAAAAAGAAGATTCTATCTACTTTGTGTTCTCAACTTCGACAGGTTTGTCAGCTTCTTATACTCTGACAATCACCAAATCGGCTATAACTTACCAGACGCTTTCAACCGAAGAGGCTACTACGCTTACATTCTATGCAAGCACAGAAGATAATACATATTACGCTTATGTAACTTACGCTACAGCAGGCAGCTATTACCTTACATTGAGCAGCACTTCAACTAACTGGTATAAACAATTAACATCTGTTACCGTTACCAACGGCGAAACAACAGCGACGGGCGGCAGCTATAATTACAATGTAACCCTTACAGGCAACGACGAGATTGTTATTAAAGCTGTAGGCTATGTTTCTTCTTACACCTTCACGTTAGCACTTACAAGCGGCAGCTACGAAGCAGTAACAACCAGCATTCCTACAATAACAGGAGCCGGTACATATAATGTCGCAATAGGCGACGACGCTACTTCAACTGCGGCTACAACAACGTTCACCCCTACAGAAGCAGGTTTATACACATTCACCATAGCTGACGAAGCAGACGCAAAAGTTACTATCGGTTCAAGTTCTAACCAGCTTTATTACTACTCTTCTTCCTCAAAGAAACTTACAGTATCTGTAGCTATTGCGGCGAACGAAGAAGTTACGCTTTCATTCACAACTTATAGCGGATTAGAAGGCAGCTATACATTGACAGTAGCAAAAGAAGCTTTAACAACGGCTACACTCAGTGCTACCGAAACAGTTAACCTTACATATTATACAAATGCTTCCGGTAATTACGTCGCTTATGCTACATTTACAGCTACTTCTACAACAAATTATGTGCTTACGTTAGGCTCAACTTACAGCTCCTATAACTATGCTACTGTCTCCGTACTTGTTAACGGAACAGCCGCGTCAGTTGAAGGTCAGCAGGCAGCCCTTGCTGTAACAAGCGGCGAAACCTATTCTTTGGTTATCACAAGCACTTACGTATATACCTCATATTATACTTACAGCGCTTCCCTTGCCGAAGGTACCCTTGTTACTTCTACAATACCTGAAACGCTTGCAGCTACAAATACAATAAGCCTTACAGCGGCAGGCGCTTCGAGCGGCGTAAGCGGTACTTATACATTGCCCGCAGGCACTTATACATTCTCTGTAAGCGCTGACGAATATGCTGACGTGTATATATATGTTGGTGGTTCAAGCTATTACACTATCAATATTTACAATACAAAAACCTCAGATACATTAACACTGTCTGAAGAAACCTCAATAACAATCAAGTTTGCGGTTTACGGTGCCAGCGACACAAGCAACGGCATATCATATACGCTCACAATCAGCGGCCTTGCAACCAGCGGCGATGACGAAGGCACAACAACAGGCGTTAACGCCACGGTTAATATCGGCAGCTTGGTAACAGCAGAAACATTATCTGCTACAAGCTACAGTGCGAATACCACGCTTTATACAGGCGATGACGGCACTAAAGTTGTTGTTACAGCGACATCAGACAAAACTGTTTCGGTAGACAGCAACTCAAAGAGTTACACAGACGAAGACGGAGAAACAGAATTTTCTTCCGCTTATCGCCTTAAGCTCGGCGGAACAGGCTCAAGCACATACCGCAGCTTAGAAGTTACAACCGTAGGCGCTTGTACGATTACCGTATACGCTATGGCAAGCACTAACTTTACCGCAAGCGATTACACAGGTTCAGAAACTTCTCGTACCCTTGCGTTGTATGATTCTGAATACGCTGTATTAGACAATACACAGTCCGATGACGGTTCAGCGCTTGCAAAATATACATTTACCGTAAGCGAAGCAGGCACATACTACATTGCCCAACTAACAGCGCTATAAATGTATATGGCGTAATAATTACCTATACTACCGCCGAATAAGGCAACAAAAAAACTAAAACAAACGCCCCGTGGCGGTTCTACCGCCACGGGGCTTGTTTTTTATTAAGGGCGAAATGAGATTCTTCGGCTCCGCTCAGAATGACAGTAATATTAAGTCGCATTACCACCCCTTGGCTTCCCCCTGCGGGGGAAGCTGTCACTTTAGTGACTGATGAGGGGATAATCTGCCTTTCATTATTTTCAGCATTTCGGCTTTAAAATGCGGTTAAAAGTAACCCCCTCATCCGTCTGCTACGCAGCCACCTTCCCCCGTAAAAGGGGAAGGCATGGTGTGGCGTGTTACGCCTGCACCCTACTGTAAAAGGGGAAAGCCTAATAAGGGCGAAATGAGATTCTTCGGCTCCGCTCAGAATGACAGTAATATTAAGTCGCATTACCCCCCCTTGGCTTCCCCCTGCGGGGAAGGTGGCAACGAAGTTGACGGATGAGGGGATAATCTGCCTTATTGCGGTAAAATCCCCCCTGTTAATCCAAGGGGGTGTCGAGTTCGTCTAAAGTCTTTTCGTAGCCAGCGATAAAATTATCAATAAAGTACGTTACTTCGGGCATATTGCGGGCTTTAAGGTCGTCTTCTATGCTCTTTTTCGCCTTTTCGAACTCGGTATTGCCGCAACGCTTTTCTTCCAGACATTTAATGTAGGCGGAAAGCCTGTCCGCCGCCTTCACAAGTTTCCACTCTATGCAAGACGTATCGGGTTTTACGTATCGCTCTATCTCTCCCTTCATTTCTTCGGGCAGCATTGTTAAAAGCTTGTCGCACGCAAGCCCTTCTATATCCTTGTACGCCCCCGTTATAGACTGGTTGAAGTACTTTATCGGCGTAGGCAAATCGCCCGTTACAACCTCGCTGCACTCGTGATAGACGGCGTACATAACGCACTTCGGCCCGTCGGCGTCGCCGCCGCAATATTTGTTGTTTATCACGGCGAGGGCGTGAGCGATGAGGGCGACCTCCTGCGAGTGTTCCATAATATTTTCCTCGCGTACGCAACGCATCAGCGACCACCTTTTAATGTACTTCATTCTATCCAAAAACGCGTAAAAATCGTATGACATTTTATTCCTCCTTTAATTTATAATAATATATCCGCACGCAAAACCCTGTCCACCGCACAGCGGTCCCCTCAGGATGACGGAATGTGCTGTCGCATTACGACCCCCCTGTCATCCTGAGCGGAACGCAGTGAAGTCGAAGGATCCCGCGGGTACCCGCGACCGGCGGCCTGTTCTTACACAATTATAATACAAATCCTCGTTAAATTCAATCGGCTTTGTTAAAAATACGTAAAATTAAAATATTTTTGCAAAAATGCATTGACAACGTTCTTTTTATGTAGTATCTTTAATACAGATAATACAGACTGAGGTATTTTGATGCAAGAGGGAAGAAAGAGCGTATGCGGCAACATAGCCGACCGCATAAAACGGGACATCGAGCTTGGCATAAGGGCCGACGGCGAAAAACTGCCGTCTTGCCGCGAGCTTGCGATGGAATTAGGCGTTAACCCTAACACCGTGCAAAAGGCGTACTCTGTATTAGAGGAACAGGGCTATATAGAAGTTATACCGCAGAAGGGAGCTTACGCCCGCAAGTCTCCGCTTTCGAGCAGTCACGAAACGGTACTGCAGCAGGCAGAAAGGCAGTTAACCTCTTTAAAAGAGGCGGGGCTCACCAAACAGGACATTGCGGCTTTGGCCGACAAAATTTACGGAGAAAGCGATGATTGAGATTAAAAACCTATCAAAAAGCTACAAAGATAAAAAGGTGCTTGACGGCATCGACCTTGCGATAGAAGACGGCTCTATCTTAGGGCTTGTAGGCATCAACGGGGCGGGCAAAAGCACCCTTTTACGCCTTTTAAGCGGCGTTATGCAGGCAGACGGAGGCGAAATACTGTTCGACGGCGAAAACGTGTACGAAAACGTGGCCGTAAAGAGCAAAATATTTTTTCTGCCCGACGACCCCTACTACACATCCAATGTGACGGGCGAAAAGCTTAAGGGGCTTTACAAGCAGTTTTTCCCGTTTGACGACGAACTGTTTGGCAAATACCTTGAAACGTTCGGCCTGAGCCCTAAAAAGCCTATCCGCAACTTCTCTAAGGGAATGAAGCGCCAGATGTTTATCTCGCTCGCCATAGCGAGCAAGCCTAAGTACCTGTTTTTAGACGAAGCATTCGACGGGCTTGACCCGCTCGCGAGGCTGGAATTTAAGCGGGGAATAATAGATATGCAGCAGGAGGGCTGCAGCGTTATAATCGCCTCGCACTCCCTCCGCGAGCTTGAGGACATATGCGACAGCTTTGCCCTGTTAGACGACAAAAAGGTCGCCTCTTACGGCAAAATTGACACAGAACTGGAAAAAGTCAGCAAATTCCAGGTGGTTTTCGACAGGGAAGTCGCAAAAGAGGACTTTGCCCTTGACCTTATAAAATTTGAAAAAGTAGGCAGGGTGATACGGCTTGTCGCCCGCGGCGACAGGCAGGAGACGCTTGACAAAATAAATAATTTAAACCCCGTTATCGTTGACGAAATACCTATGGATTTTGAAGATTTATTTATAGCCGAAGTTGAGGACAGGGGGTACTTAAAATGAAAAAATATTCTGTATACCAGCTTAAAAAGGCCCTTCTGCCCTTCGCCGTAATGGCCTTCGCGGGGCTTGTTCTGTACTTTATACCGCTCACGGTGATGCCTGACGGCTACAACTTTTCTACACGGGTAGAAAACTTGTCTTACTTCCTTATGGCGGGCGCCATCGCGGCGTGCATGCTTATGCCGATATGGTCGTTCCGCTATAAAATGAACAGGCGTAGCGCCGATTTGTACTACTCCCTACCGATAAAAAGGCTTCACCTCATTATAATACACTATTTATCGGGCTTTGCGGCGATAATCGCTGCGTATACCGCGATATTCTGGCTTGGATTTATAGTCATCGCCGCCAAATCGGCGAGCGACGGTCTGAATTTCTCCCTTATAAACATGCTGTGGCTGTACCTTGTGTCAGTTGTGTTTATCTACGCAATTTACTCCCTGTACAGCTTCGCCTACACCAGGGCGAACAACGTTATAGACGGCATTGTGTTTATGATTTTCGCCACCTTCGCCGTAACTGTTATAGCCCTTTTGCTGAGTACCGTAATCTGGTCAAAGCAACTGGTTGAGTATATATATCCTGACGGAGAGATAACCTACAGAGACAGCTCTGTTTACTACGTATCTACGGAATACTATATGCCGTTTATGCCTCTTTCGGTATTAACAGAACATTTTACCTGCCTTACTCTGAACGAAAGCAGTTGGTATTTTGACTTTTCAAATGATACAACGTACCGCGCAATAGACAACGTAAATATTATAATAAGCATAGCCGTATACTTGCTGCTTTCCGCCGCCTGCTCCGCGGGACTTATTCTTCTTGAAAAGAGAAACAAGTCAGAAAATTGCGAACAAAATTCCGACAGCCTGTTCGGGTATAAGGTTATGATACCGCTGTACGAGTTTACGCTGTGCGCCTGCATCGTATACGGCTCGGAAATTCTTATACTGCTTATAACCATAGCCGCAGGCTACTTTGTCACGGCGATATGGAAGCGTTCGCTTAAAATAGGCTGGAAGGCGTTTATCGTACTTGACGTAAGCGTGGCGGTCGGCATCCTGGCGGGGGTACTCATCGCCTGCCTGCATTGATTATAATAACTAAACAACGCAGACGTTTTAAGACGTCTGCGTTGTTTTATACAAACTGTAAAATATCCACTAAAATTGCGAAAAGCAGTATGGCGACAAACCCTGCGGCGTGTATGGCCGCCTCCACCTTCCGCGGCACGGGCTTTTTAAAAATCCACTCTATAAGGCAGAAAATCACCTTGCTGCCGTCCAGCGCGGGGATTGGCAAAAGGTTGAAAACCGCCAGATTGACCCCTATATATGCCGCAATCTCTAAAAAGCTCTGCACGCCCTGCGACGCAATCTGCGAGGTAAGCATCACCGTGGTCACAGGCCCGCCTACCGCGTCTAACCCTAAACTGCCCGTTAAAAGCTCGCCTAACACCTTAAAAATCGTTCCCGCTATTTTAAACGAATAAGAAAACGCCCTGCCTATGCTTTTGAAAAAGCCGAAGCGGTAGTTTACAACCCCTACCGTCCAGTAGGCCACGCCGTCCTCCCGAACCTCGGTGTCGGCGCCTAACGCGCTCCACAGCTTGCTCGCCTCGGAAGAATTTTCAAAGTCGCAGTCGCGGCGAAGCGTGACGTAAATCACCTCGCTTTCGCCGTTTCGGGATACGGTAAAGGCGACTATATCCCCCTCTTCCTTGCCCGCGAGGGCGGTCATAAGGTCGGCGGTAAGGTAAATATCCCGCCCGTCGGCCTGCAAAATCACGTCGCCCGCAACAAAACTCTGCGATTGCGTGTAAGTTTCGTCGTAAATAACCCCGTTTATTTTAAGAGCCATCTGCCCGAAGCATAAAAAAGAGGCAATAATTATAATTACCGCCGCGATATAGTTCATCAACGCGCCCGAGACGAGCACTATTATCCTCTGCCAGGGGGGATGTTCGTTGAAAGTTTTTACCTTTAATCCGCCCGAGAGCCTGACTGGCCCTGAAACCTTCCCCTCATCGTCCTCGCCCTCGAAGGCGCAGTAGCCGCCTAAGGGCAGAGCCCTCACCGAAAATACTTCCCCGCTCTTTTTGCCCGTCCTTTTGTACAACGCGGGGCCGAAGCCTATGGCAAATTCGTTGATTTTAAAGCCGAAGGCCTTGCCCGCGAGATAATGCCCGAACTCGTGCACGGTAATCATACCTAACAGTATGAGTACGGCTAAAAGCACCGAGACGGCGGTATTAAGAACGGAATTTAAGGAAAGTAAAGCCAATTCTACCTCATATATTTTTGTGCGGCGGTCAGGGCGAGCTGTCTGCCTAAATTATCGGCGGCGAAAGCGTCGTCGTAACTTTTTACCGTTGTTTGCGGCACGGCGTTCAAAACGTCGGATATTACGCTGTAAATATCGGTAAACGGCAGCGCGTTCTTCAAAAACAGGCCGTCGGCGACCTCGCTCGCGGCGTTTAATAGCACGGGAGCGCTTCCGCCCCTTTCGCCGCACTGCAACGTAAGGTCATAGCAGGGATATTCCCCCCTTTTTACGGGGTAAAATTCCAGAGACGCCGCCTTTGAAAAATCTAATTTTTTAAGCCCGCCGTCTATCCTTTCGGGATAGAAAAGGGCGGTCTGTATAGGCAGCCGCATATCAGGCGCCGACATCTGCGAAAGCACGGCCCCGTCGTCAAACTCCACCATGGAATGGACTACGCTCTGCGGGTGTATAACTGCGGCAATTTTACCATAGCCGGCCCCGTAAAGGTGATGAGCCTCTATCACTTCAAAGCCCTTGTTGAGCATTGTGGCGCTGTCTACCGAAATTTTGGCGCCCATCTTCCAGACGGGGTGGCCGAGGGCCTTTTCCGGCGTTACAGCCTTGAGCTGAGCCTTGGTATATCCCCTGAACGGGCCGCCGCTCGCTGTTAAAATAAGCCTTTTAAACGGGGCCCGCCTGTCAAAGCCTAAACACTGCCATATAGCCGAATGTTCGCTGTCTATCGGCAGAATTTCCGCCCCCTTTTCGGCGGCGAGTCTGTTTACCAGGTCTCCGCCGCATACAAGCGTCTCTTTATTGGCGAGGGCTAAAGTCTTGCCCGCGTTTAACGCCGCCAGCGAGTACTTAAGCCCCGCGAAGCCGCCGCATGCGACTACGACTATATCCGCCTCCTCAAGCGAGGCTATAGAAAGGGCGTCCGCCTCGCTCGCCTTCGCCGCGGCGGAATAATCGGGCTTTACCTCATCCACCTGCCTTTTAAAGGCGTCAGAATTTCGGTCTGCGGCAAGCCCGATAATTTTACATTTGTCGGGGAAGGACAGGGCGACCTGTACAGTCTGCCTGCCTATAGAGCCCGTACTGCCTATAAGCGCTATTTTTTTTATGTTATTATCCTGCATAAATATTATACCTATATATTTGCAAAATATTCGCAACTATTTTCAAGCAAATTAAAATTCCCCCGTAAAAGCGGGGGAAATTATAAATTTACAACATAAACATAAAAGAAAGAAGAACAACTATCCCCGCGAACAGCGTTCCGTCGAAACGGTCCATCACGCCGCCGTGCCCGGGCAGAAGTTTGCCCATATCCTTTATTCCGCACTCGCGCTTTACGGCGCTTTCAAACAGGTCGCCGAACTGCGTAGCCACCGATACGCACAGCCCTATTATTATCATAGCCGCCCATGCGGGAAGGGCAGTGTTCAGGGCCGCCTCGCCGCCTAACGCTATATATAAATAATATGCAGCCACGGCGCCGCCTATGCCGCCTATAAGGCCGCCGACGGAACCTATAACCGTCTTGTTAGGGCTCACCTTAGGGGCGAGCTTTACCTTTACCTTTTTGCCTAAAAGTATGCCGAATAAAAAGGCTATGGCGTCGGTTAAGGGTACGGCTATAAACAGTACCATTATGGCGAGCATAGAGTTGCTTTCAAGATGGTTTACCGCCGAAAGCACTGCGCTTAAAAGCCCCGCGTACAAAATTACGAATACAGAGGCCATAGTGCTTTTTATATTGCTCTGTTCGTGGTCTACAACAAACATTATGGCGAGAAGGATAAGCCCCGCGCCTATAGTGTAGGCTATGCCTGCGTAACCCGAACTCATAAGCATATCGTAGATTACGTAAAGGGGCACCGATAAGGCGCAAAATACTATCGTCACGGCCCTCTGCATATAAGAAATACAGCCTAAGGCCCTGATCAATTCCAGCGAGCCTAACACGGCTATCGCCGTAAACACGGCGTCGAACAATAAACTGCCGTAACCAGAGGGTATAAGCCACTTCGCGGCGCATAAAGCTATTACGCAAAGGACGTAAACCACGCTGGTTATCGTTCTCTTTTTACTCATAAAACACCTTTATATTTTGCCGTACCTGCGGCTGCGCAAAGAATAATCTTTAAGAGCCTTGTCAAATGCGGCGTTGTTGAAATCGGGGAACAGAATATCCGTAAAATACAGCTCGGCGTAGGCCGCCTGCCACAGCAAAAAGTTAGAGAGCCTTACCTCCCTCCCCGTGCGGATTATAAGGTCGGGGTCGGGTATGCCGTCGGTGTACAAAAGATGAGAAAAGTCTTCTTCAGTAACTTTTTTGCCGCGCTGCACGGCCAGATTGGCCGCCCTTACAATCTCTGCCCTGCTGCCGTAGTTGATGGCAAAAATCACCGTAAGGTCGGGGTTTTCTACCTTCCTCGCGCAGGCGGAGAGCATCTTTTGCTGCACGTCAGCGGGAAGAACCGAAATATCGCCGATTATGCGCACATCGCTGTTTTCTTTGGAAAGTTTTACGGCGTACTCGCCGAAGTATTTGCGGAAAAGGTCATAAATGCCCTCAAGCTCCTCTTCGGGGCGGTTTAAGTTTTCGGTGGACAGCGTGTACAGGGTAAGGTACCTTATGCCCCTGTCCTTTGCGTGAGCGGCGAGCTTCATTACCCGCTTCATGCCCGCGTCATGGCCGTAGTTTCTCGGTTTTAACCGCTGTTTGGCCCACCTGCCGTTGCCGTCCATAATTATGCCCACGTGAAGGGGCAGATTTTCGTCCGCCATTAAACGGTCATAATCTCCTTTTCTTTTTCCGCAGAAGCCGCGTCTATTTTGGAAACGGCATCTGCCACCATTTTTTCTATTTCCTTTTCTACCACAGCGGCCTCGTCTTCAGAGAGGACTTTGTCGTTTTTAAGCTTCTTTACCGAGTCCATAGCCTCGCGGCGTACGTTGCGTTCGGCGACTTTTGCGTCCTCAGCCATCTTCTTTATCTGCTTTACAAGGTCCTTTCTGCGTTCGGTGGTAAGCTCGGGGAAAACGAGCCTTATAACCTTGCCGTCGTTGGTAGGGTTAATGCCTACGCCGGACGTCTGTATGGCCTTTTCTATGCCCTTTAAGATGGATACGTCCCAGGGGGAGATTACAAGGCACCTGCCCTCCTGTACCGAGATGTTAGAAGTCTGGTTTACGGGCGTAGGAACGCCGTAGTAGTCCACCATAACCTTATCGAGTATATGAGGGTTGGCCCTGCCCGCGCGGATAACCGAATAGTCCTCTTTTAAAACGCTTATCGTCTTGGAAAGTTTGTCGTCCAATATAAGGATGACTTCCTCTGCCTGTTCGTTGTCAATCATATATATTCCTCCATAATCTTTTTTCGCTCAAATATTTATGCATTGCTTCGCAAAAGCGTGTCTCTTCCCTTGCCCTACCTTACAAAAGGGGAAGGCGAGGGCGGTGTGTTGCAACGGCGCCCTGCTATCAAAGGGAAAACAATAGTTAATTATTATCTATAAGCGTGCCGAGTTTTTCGCCGCAGACGGCGCGGACGAGGGAACGCTCGTCGTTTAAACCAAACGCAAGCACGGGAATGTTGTTTTCCATGCACATCGTGGCGGCCGTTACGTCCATAGCCTTGATGCCGTTCTTTATTATATCCATATAATTGAGATGGTCATATTTTACGGCTGAAGGGTTCAGCTTAGGGTCGCTGTCGTAAATGCCGTCGATATTTTTTGCCATCATAAGAACTTCCGCCTGAATCTCGCACGCACGCTGAGCCGCGGCGGTATCGGTAGAGCAGTAAGGGTTGCCCGTTCCGCAGGCCATGATTACCACCCTTCCCTTTTCAAAATGATGAAGGGCTTTGCGTAAAATGTAGGGCTCGGCGACGGAAGTCATTATAAGGGCCGTCTGCACCCTTGTAGGGATGCCCCTTCTCTCTATGGCGTCCATCATGGCGAGGGAGTTCATAACCGTGGCGAGCATGCCCATATGGTCGGCGGTAGTCCTGTCCATATTGGTTCCCTGCCTGCCGCGCCAGAAGTTTCCTCCGCCTATTACAAGGGCTATATCTACGCCCATGTCATGGATGGCGACAATCTGGTCTACAACCCCCGAAATAACCGTTTCGTCAAGGCCGTGGCCCTGTTTGCCGGCGAGGGCCTCGCCCGAAAGTTTTATAAGCACTCTTTTGTATTTAGCCTGCATAAAACACCCCTTTTAAAATATTCACCCGTAAAATTATAGCACGGCGGCGATTAATTTACAATACCGAATGGCAAAATTTTATTTAAAATTTTTAAATCTCTGCAAACGATACATATTTTACGCATATAAAACGGCGGTTTCGCCCGCCGATCGCATATAATTGAAGAAAAAATATTTTCAAGCCTTTTTTTCGGCGGGTTTTTCTCCCCGCAGAATATCGGCCTCGCGCAGTTTTTCTTCCACCCTTTTGCTCGCTTCGTCAACGCCGAAGCCGGGATGCTCCCTGTCGTCCTCTTCGTCTATCTTTCTCAGCCTCCAGTTTTCGCGCAGAAAACTCCACACGATTATCGCGGCGGCGCCGAAAATCACAACCGCCCAGCCGCCTAAGGCTATGGCCATAAGGTTATTTAAAAATCCGCATATCAGCATCACTATGCCGGCGACGCCTACGGCTATGCCCGCAAAAAACATAATACGCAAAATTATACGCAGCCTGTTCTTTTTTCCGTCTTTGACATCCCCCGCGCTTATGCCGCTTATAATCTCGCCGATCTCTTTTTCTATCTCGCACAGACGGCTGTAATTAGGCTGAGAGCGGTCGCGCTGCATAATAACCTCGGCGTAATTTTTGCCGTCCGCCTTTTCTTCGGAGCGGCCCGCCTCGCGGTAACCTAAACGCATGTATCTGTCTACATACGCCTCTATAAATTTATCTTCCACCCTTATTTGTTTAAAATCGTTGTCGGGATCAAGGGTATTAATTTCGCTTATCTCTGCGCTCATAACAATTTCTCTCGGAAAGCTCCCCGCTTCCCCGATTCTAATTATATCACTATATCGGCTAAAAGACAATAAATTATACAAAAAAATTCGGGCGGCGTAACATAATTTACGCCGCCCGCGGATATATTTTATAGTTTTTAGTTTTCGCCCTTCATAGCGGCAACCTGCTTTGCTACTTCTTCAGAGAGGTCTTCGCTCTTCTTTTCAAGGCCTTCGCCCATTTCATAGCGGACGAATCTCGCGATTTTGAACTTCTTGCCTACAACCTGCTCTACGGTAAGGCTGTCGTCCTTTACGAAAGCCTGCTTTAACAGGCAGTTTTCCGAATAATACTTGCCCATCTTGCCCGCTACTATCTTTTCAAGTATTTCCTTAGGCTTCTTGGCGTTCTTTTCGTCGTTCTGCATCTGTACGAGCATTATTTCCTTTTCCTTTTCGATAACTTCGGCGGGAACTTCCTCTGCCGTAAGGTAAGAAGGACGGGCTGCGGCTATCTGCAGAGCGATGTCGTGCAAAGTTTCTTCTGAACCCGCGGTAAAGTCAACGGCCTCTACCATAACGCCTACTTTGCCGCCCATATGGATGTAAGTTTCTATCTTGCCCTCGGTCTTATAGATTGTGAACCTGCGAAGGGAAATCTTTTCGCCGATGATGGCCGTCATATTGGTGATATAATCCTTTACCGTGCCGCCTTCCGCGGGGCAGGCGAGCAGAGCTTCTACGTCTGCGGGATTGTTCTCCGCGGCGATTTTAGCTATAGAGTCTACTATTCCGTGGAATTTGTCGCCCTTGGACACGAAGTCGGATTCGCAGTTTACTTCAACCAGAACGCCGACACCGCCGTTTACGTAAGCGCCTACCGCGCCCTCGGCCGCGATGCGGCTTTCCTTTTTAACGGCCTTGGCTATGCCGCGTTCCCTTAAAAGTTCTGCGGCCTTTTCCATATCGCCGTCTGCGTCTGTAAGAGCCTTTTTGCAATCAAGCATGCCCGCGCCGCTTTTTTCGCGCAGGGTCATAACGTCTTTAGCCGTGAATGCCATAATATATATACCTCTGTTATTAAAATTATTCGGCAGCGCCGTCCGCTTCTTCGGGTACGGCCTCTGCAAGGGCTTCTTCTACGTTTACTTCCTCTTCGGCGGCCTCTACCACGGGTGTTTCGCCCTGGTTAGCCTCTATAACGGCGTTAGCTATTACAGAAGAAATAAGTTTTATAGCCCTTATGGCGTCGTCGTTGCCGGGGATTACGTAGTCTATCAAATCGGGATCGCAGTTTGTATCCGTAATAGCCACGATAGGAATGTTGAGCTTGCGGGCTTCGGCCACGGCGATATCCTCGTTGTGAGGGTCAACCACGAACATAACCCCGGGGAGCTTTGTCATATTGCGGATGCCGCCAAGGTTTGTCTGAAGTTTAGCGAGTTCTTCCTTTAATTTTGCCACTTCCTTTTTAGGGAGAAGGTCAAATTCGCCGCTCTCCTGCATCCTTTCGATGGCAGCCATGCGGTCTATGCGGGAACGTATGGTCTTGAAGTTGGTGAGCGTGCCGCCGAGCCAGCGGGAATTTACATAGTACTGACCGCAGCGTTCTGCTTCTTCCTTGATGGCGTCCTGAGCCTGCTTCTTTGTGCCTACGAAAAGAATGGACTTGCCTTCTTTAACGCTTTCTACAACGTAGTTGTAAGCCTCTTCGATAAGGTTTACGGTAAGTTGTAAGTCGATGATGTGAATGTCGTTTCTCGCAGCGTAGATGTACTTGCTCATCTTAGGGTTCCACTTTCTTGTCTGGTGGCCGAAATGAACGCCTGCCTCTAAAAGCTGCTTCATTGTGATAACTGCCATTTTAATTCCTCCGTTTTACCTCCCCGCAAACACAGTCTGTAATGCGTCTACGGCGGCACTTAAAGATTTTACCGCCACG